>NZ_JAGYGN010000039.1:0-44144 GCF_019947515.1 Pseudomonas sp. A-B-19 | reverse complement strand
GGGGGAAGGTGGGCAGGGCTTGCGGGCCCTGTTGCATGAACAGTTGGGCCATGGCCCAGTACATTTCGCCTTGCATGGTTCCGTGGGCGAAATGGAAACGGTCGATGACCTGATGGGTGCCGGGTTTCACCACGGCAATGCTGACCGATTCGATCAAGCCGCCGGTGCCCATGGGACCATAAACGCTGCATACCTCGGCGCGCAGGTCATCCCAGTCGTAGACTTCCGTGCGCACTCCCCAGGCACTGCGGCTAAAGGGGCGTAGCCCATCGTGGTGGAAGCGATAGACGTAGACTTTGCGGCGCAGGCGGTTGAAGCGGATGGGTTCGTCGCGGGGGGCTTGCACGTCCATTCGCCAGGCATAAATGCCGAACCAGAGTGCAGTAATGAATAACAATAGACTGCCGAAAGTGAACGCGAAGAATAGGGGAAACTGTGTTTCAGGTGGAAAGCTAAACCAATTCATGAGCGGGAATGGGGACATGACAATCATGGCAATTGCTAACCATGATCCAATCCCTCGCGTTCTAACGGTAGAACGCGGCAAATCCAAGTAAATGGAGTCTAGATGGTTGGGCGGATTGGGTAGCACCGGCGAATATGGAGCGGTACTGGGGGGCTGATCCGGCATCGGTAAATCGCGCTTCCAGCCGGGGGCCGGTGGGTCGAGCAAAGGTTCGGTGAAGAACATCAGTGAACTCCGGAAGGTGTGGCAAGGGTAAGGCGTCATCGGTAACGTCTTCACCCGTTTTCTTGTGGGTCAATTACGGTCCATTAGCAATTGCTCTTGCCAAGGAAGATGAGCGTCATCAGGGCGCCGTTCTGGATTCCAAATCCATGTCGGCGGGCCATTGCACTTTGGGCGCCAGGCGGCGAGCAAGATTGAAACTCACGTCCTCGTTGTTCCAGTCGCGTGGCGGGTGAGGGAAGTGGGGTAGCGCCTGAGGGCCTTGCTGCATGAACAGTTGGGCCATGGCCCAGTACATTTCGCCTTGTTGAATTTCGTGGGCGAAATGAAAACGATCGATCACTTGGTTGGTGCCAGGTTTCACCACGGCGAGGGTGACGGTTTCGATGAGGCCGCCACTGCCCATGGGGCCGTACACGCTGCATGCTTCGGCGCGCAGCTCATCCCAGTCATAGACTTCGACTCGTACGCCCCAGGCGGTGCGGCTGAAGGGTCTGAGCCCGTCGTGGTGGAAACGGTAGACATAAACTTTGCGTCGGACGCGGTTGAAGCGAATGGGTTCGTCGCGGGGGGCTTCGACGTCCATCCGCCAGATGAACACGCTTCCCCATAGGGGGGTGATAAATCCGATGAGACCGAAGAAATGAAATACAAACGAGGGTATATCTCCAGTCGCTATAAGGATAACGATCCAAGCGACGGGAGGAATGAGAGCAAACAGGAACATACAAGGAGCCATCCAGACACCAATCCCACGAGTCCTAACTGTGGCGCGCGCCAGTTCAAGGCATACATCGTCAATATGGTTGGGGGGATTTGAAAGTACAGAGGGGTAAGGTTCAGTGGACTGTGGCTCATTCGGCCCCGGCAGGTCGCGCTTCCAGCCAGGAGCGGGTTTATCGAGTAACGGTGTTTTAAATAGCATGATTAGCAGTTCCAGTTCGGGGGTGAACGCCGCTTGTAATCTTTAGCCTGTCGCATAGGGGCGTTGGACGAAGGGCAAGCGTCGTTTCGAGGCTCCACGTTGAGGGGGCCTATTCAGGGCGCGGTGCGTGACTCCAGGTCTATTTCCGCAGGCCACCGCACCTTGGGCGCCAGGCGGCGTGCGAGGTTGAAGGTCACGTCTTCGTTGTTCCAGTCGCGAGGTGGGCGGGAGAAGGTGGGCAGGGCTTGCGGGCCTTGTTGCATGAACAGTTGGGCCATGGCCCAGTACATTTCGCCTTGTTGAATTTCGTGGGCGAAATGAAAACGATCGATCACCTGGTGGGTGCCAGGTTTCACCACGGCGAGGGTGACGGTTTCGATGAGGCCGCCACTGCCCATGGGGCCGTACACGCTGCAAGCTTCGGCGCGCAGATCATCCCAGTCATGGACTTCGACTCTTATGCCCCAGGCGGTACGACTGAAGGGCCTGAGGCCGTCGCGGTGAAAGCGATAGACATAGACTTTACGTCGAAAGCGGTTGAAGCGGATGGGTTCGTCCAGGGCAGGGGTAACGTCCATTCGCCAAAAGTAAATACCTAGCCACAAAGCTGTGATGAATCCAAAGAATCCGACAAAAACGAGAGAAAAGGGGGGCGCACTATGTTCTTTAACTGCAAAAGCAACCAGCGTGGCCGGAAAGCTTAAAGACAATAAAAAGATGAAAGGAACCATCCAAACACCAACTCCACGAACTCTCATCGTGGCGCGCGCCAGTTCGAGATACACATTGTCAACATGATTGGGTGGATTCGATAGTACGGGAGGGTACGGTTCAATGGAGGGCGACTCATTTGGCCCCGGCAGATCGCGCTTCCAGCCAGGAGCGGGTTTGTCGAGTAGAGGTGCTTTAAATACCATGATGAGCAATTCCAGTTCGGGGGTGAACGCCGCTTGTAATCTTTAGCCTGTCGCATAGGGGGAGTTGGACGAAGGGCAAGCGTCGTGTCGAGGCTCCGCGTTGAGGGGTCATATTCAGGGTGCGGTGCGTGACTCCAGGTCTATTTCCGCAGGCCACCGCACCTTGGGCGCCAAACGGCGGGCGAGATTGAAGGTCACGTCTTCGTTGTTCCAGTCGCGGGGCGGGTGGGGGAAGGTTGGCAGGGCTTGCGGGCCTTGTTGCATGAACAGTTGGGCCATGGCCCAGTACATTTCGCCTTGTTGAATTTCGTGGGCGAAATGAAAACGATCGATCACGTGGTGGGTGCCAGGTTTCACCACGGCGAGAGTGACGGTTTCGATGAGGCCGCCACTGCCCATGGGGCCGTACACGCTGCAGGCTTCGGCGCGCAGATCATCCCAGTCATAGACTTCGACTCGTACGCCCCAGGCGGTGCGGCTGAAGGGTCTGAGCCCGTCGTGGTGGAAACGGTAGACATAAATTTTGCGTCGGACGCGGTTGAAGCGAATGGGTTCGTCGCGGGGGGCTTCGACGTCCATTCGCCAGAAATAGATGCCTGCCCACAGGGCAACAATAAACGCCAAGAGTAAAAAAATGCTTGGAATGAGAGGGGGCGTGCCCTCCTTCAATATGTAGGCGATCAAAGTGAAGGGGGCGATCAGGGAAAGCAAGAACATAAAAGGAGTTAACCAAACACCAACTCCACGCATCCTCATCGTGGCGCGTGCCAGTTCAAGGCATACATCGTCAAAATAATTGGGGGGATTCGAGAGTACTGGAGGGTGAGGTTCAGTGGATGGCGTCTCATTCGGTCCTGGCAAGTCGCGCTTCCAGCCAGGAGCGGGTTTGTCGAGTAAAGGTGCTGTAAATAGCATGATTAGCAGTTCCGGTTCTGTGTGATAGCCGCTTGCGACCTGTTTAAGGGGGAGGGGCAAGCACATGTTGATGAGTTCCAGCAATGGTCGCTACGGGACCCGTGGCAAATGAGCACGCCAGGGCGCTGCCGGCTGTGGCTTACAAGCTGTCCATTAACTCGAGCTCCGCATAGGCGTCGTGAATGTCTCGATCGGGCCAGTAGGTCACCGATAAGGTCGCCGCTTCAATGTTGTGCCGGCGGGTGTCGGGCAACAGTACAACGGCGCCTTTAATGTCCTTGACCTGCAAGGTACGGGCGTCGGCCAACGAGACGGTGCGTATTTCCTGGATGGGTGTGGTGCTGTTGATTTGGTAATCAGGCTTGTTCGGGCGTTTGGGTACGGCCAGCGCCACCCGACGTTCGCTGGCGGCGGTGGCCAGAGTGGGCGGGTTCAACTCGCCTTCGGCCAGCACTTCGCCGCCGGTGTATTGGTTGGCCGAGCCATCACCGTAGCGATGAACCGTCAGTGACCAGCGATAGGCCGACCGGTTGGCGTCGAAGAGCGGCAGAACCAGACGATATTCGAGGTGCTGTTCATGGACCGGCGCGCCCACGCTGCCCATGGGACCACCCCAGCCATGCGAGTCGCTGCCGACGATTCGCAGACGGAAGTTGACGCCGGCCTCTACGCCCAGGGTTGCGGCATTCAGCTCGGCAATGGCGATGTGGGCGTGTTCAGGTTTGTTCCAGTGAATGGGGGGGACTTCGTTATGTTTGCCGAAAAAGCAACGGCGAGCCCAGCGGTCGAGAGGTGTCGATTCTTCGCCTTCGGCCCACTTGTAAAACGCATATCCCACCATACCAAGAAGTACGGCTATACCAAGGGGACCGAGCACCGTGCTGGTACCTACAGCGGCAGCCCAGATGCCCAACCCTGCGCCAGCGCCCGAAAGTAACGCGGAGATTCTGTATCCCAGTGTTGCGTCAGTATCGCCTCTCTTCCAACTCCGGCTAGCAGCAAACCCCGCTCGCGTCGCATCATATAGTCCCGCCACCGCGGCAATGCTCCCCCCGACCCGTACGAATACGTTGCCTACGCGTGCAGTCGCTGTTGCGGCAGTCATCGCCTGGGTCGACAAGCTGCTGACCTTCTGCACCCGTTCCGCTCCTTTTTCCAGTGCGATGCCAACGATTTCCACCCCGCCACCCAACACCCCCAAACTACTGCCATACAACGCCAACCTCGCCTCAACAGCCTTGTCCCCCATCGCCTGTTCTACATCCTTGAGACTTTTGTTCAGTGAGTCGCTTAGCAGGTACATCCCGCCCATCGCCAGCAACAGCTCGCTGCTGCCGACCGCGCCACGCAGCCCGGTAAAGCCGCTGCGCACCCATTTCGCCGCCAGGTACGAGGACACCTTGACGCCTTGCAACACCTTGCGCGCTTGCGGGTCCAGCGTGCCAACCCCGACGGCGATTTCGACCAGCGTAGCGTGGGCACCTTTTCCCAATTGATCCACGCCGAGGTTGGCCTGGCGCATCAGGGTGTCCTGCAGTTCGGTAACCTGGCCTTCGACCCAGACGCTGATGGTCACGCTGAGGTTAGCTATTTTGGGGTCCAGCACCGCCAGGCTGAGCAGGCCGCCCTGAATCAACGGGCGTACCTGTTTGCGCGCCTTGCGGGCCTCATCGTCGATGTTGCCCAGCTCGTCCTTAAGGCCTTTCCAAGTGCGGTCGATGGCATCAGCGGCCTTGTGTTGCAGGTTGCGCAGGTGCTCGCATTGCAGGGCGTAGTATTCACCCAGTTTCATCTTCACCTTGAGCTCGGTCAGATGAATGCCGTTGTAGAGCAGTTGACTGGCACTGTTGAGACGCGAAACCACCCGTCCCACGCCAGGGCCGAGCGACGGTTGCAAGCGGACGGCAGCGGCGTTGAGGGTACCAAGGAGTTGTGCCATGGCGTGCTGTAAACGGGGGCGGACATGATGCTTGAAGTCGTCGTTGTCGATGAGCTTGGTAATGACGGAATAGAGCTTTTCACTGTCGTTCCAGTCGGTATCGCCTGTCGCATTGAAACTGGGCAACAGGTCGGCCAGCAAGCGTTTGTCACGCAAGAGAAGGGCGCGGTAGACCGGACTTTGTGGGTTCTTCAGCCAGTCGCTCCATAGGGAGGCAGTAGGACCTGTGTCTTCAACGTTGTTTGTTTCCTGCGGGTGTTCCTCTTGTCTCGATGGCGCCTCACTGATGCCTCCCTCCAGGCACAGCGCCATGGTCTGGCTGTAGGCCCGCCCTGACGGGCGATCATCGCCGTCGTAGTCATTTTGCTCGACACACGCAAACTGTCGGGAGCGACACGCTGCCACGTAGGCGTGTGCGCTTTGGTCGATGTAACGCTGATAGTTCGCCCATTCTTGCTCATACAGTTGATGAAACAGGGCACGGCTCTGTTCGTCGTAGCGTTCCTCCAGATTCTGGTTGGCGGCGAGGGTGCGTTTCTGCACGATCCGCTCACGCTGTTCCTCAGGGCTGGAAAATACCGGCGGGCCATCGCCGGTCATGGGCTCGACAGACGCCGGTAGGGGCGTTTGGCCTTCTGCCCGTTCGCGATGGACTTCGCGAATGGCCAGCAGTAGCTGAGAGGTCTGGTACTGATAAGCCCGGTCCGGGTCGTTCATCCAGGTCTGTCGCCGCTGGATCCAGCGGTTGCGGGTGTCGTTGAGCTCCTGCACCAGGCCGATTGTGTCATCCAGTACAAACGCCAGGACGCCTTGTTGGAGCTTATGCTGTGGGATGGCGTTGCGCAGGAAACCCTTCAGCGCGTTCAGGCGATGGGCACGGCTATGGAAACCATGCACGCTGTCGAATCCTGGCGTTGACTCCTGCGGCGGATGCTCATAAAAGCGCCAGTCGGGTTCGGTAGTGATGGGCCATTGGGGCGTCTGGTGCTGCTGGTATTCGTAAACCTGCTTGTCCACCTGCAGGTTTTCATCCGTCATGGCCAGGCCAACGCTGGCGGGGTTGTCGCGTGCGCTGGCGAGGTCGAGCTTGTGGAATCGCTCTGAAGCATGACCGGCCTTGTAGGCGTCCAGCACGCTGGCCGGCCACGGGTCACCGGCAAAGGCCAGCCACGCTTGGGTGTGTTTGTCGGTGTCGATGTTGAGGAATGATGCCGGGCAGTCGTGATTGGCCGAGACGCAAGCATCGGACAGCGGGGTCTCGTTGGCAGGCGCAGGTGCGTAGGGGTTGAATTGACGTAGATAACCGTCCGGGCTGACCTGATAGGCCTGCCAGATCTTGCGATCCAGCAATACATACAGGTAACCCGCGCGCAACGTGCGTAAGCCCGGGCGTGTATCGATCTGCACGGTATCCGGCTGCACGGGTTCATTCGGTGAGCGCGGCACCAGCGCGTGGCGCAATATTTCATGGGATCAGCGGCCTGCATCTTCAATGGAACGAGGAAACCTTGGCTCGTAACACAGCAGCAGGGACACCCAATGGCCACAGGCATGCACAAGGATCAACGGCAGTAACAGGCCATAGATCGGTACGAAGATCCACAGTTGAGGGATTTTCACGAACCGGCTGTCCAGTTGCCACACGGCCATGAAAGAGCGCCACGGCCAGGGAAATTTGCCGATGAGTTTTTTGGGTTTGGGCGCCGCTTCCGGACCCTCTTCCATGTAGCGCCGAATGTATTCCCAGAACGCCAACAGTTCGGAGGCGTTACGGGTTGGCTTGCCCACGAAGGTGATTTCGAAGTCGTCCTTGAGATGGCCGTCGGCGTCACGGACGGAGTGGGTTTCCTTGTCCCATCCCAGCATGACGAAGCCTCCCGTGCCGTCCAGTTCGGACATCTTCGGGTTGATGCAGACTTCGGCGGTGTCCCAGTCCAAGGCGACAATGCCTCCCAGGTGTTTGGGGCGAAGCAGGTAGATCTTGCGGGTGATGCGGTTGAAACGGACGATCAGGCGTCGGGCGGTGAATGCTTCGAGTCGTAAGTAGGGGAAGACGTATTTTATGTAAAGATACAAAGAAACTATGGGGATTAATGGAATGGTGTTCATCGCAATATAATCAATAATTTCCAGCGGGGTCGTATTGCCTTGGTATTCGTTCCAGTAATGTACCGCAAGGGAATAAAGTACCATGACGAGCATCCATGCCAAGAGTGAACCACCCGTTCCAGCTATCAATGTTATCAGCCCACGCTTCTCATCGTTTGGTGTGCGTACATCAATATAGGTTGAATTATAGGTGTACAGCGAGTCGTTGTCCGAAATCGCTTGGGAAACCGGTTGAGTTACCCGAATGGGAGGCAGCTTTTCTTTGTTCGCTATTTGCTGGTCAGCTTTTTTCGCCAATGCTTCGTAATCAGTCGTCGCACGCCCGTCATACATGAGCCATTCAAAAAAATACATTAGAGGGTTGCCTCGATAGCTTTGTGAAAGTTTTTTAGCTCTTGCTCTACGGATTTGGGGGTTCCATTGCTTCGATCTTTTCGGAAAGTACAGTGGTTCAAGTAATTCTGAAGCTCATTGGGGAGCAGCATTTCTAACGCGACGGAAGCTGCGAAAATCACCAGGTTGATTCGTATGCACCAACGCAGCATAAAAGCCATTTTCAATGCAAGCTGTGTGGATTTTTGATGAGTAAATACCAAAAAACGATTTCGTCCATGTATCTGGATTAGCCGTTCCAGATACGGGGCGGCCGCTGCCAATCCGATGGCTGCTGAGAAGAACGCTGCGCTAAGTTGAGCGGTGGCTCTGACAAAATAAACTGCAGCGATGGACCATTTTTTTTGATTGAAGGCTTTCACACCATCGGCGATATCAAAGGCCATACCGGCAAATGCCGCTCCCCCCGCCAACACCCCCGCCATCAACTTCAACTGACTCCCCATCACCCGCCCGGCCTGGCGAATCGCCGTGTTATGACTTCGCTCGGCCAACCCCACCGCCACCGCCCCCAACTCCAGCCCAACCGCCGACACCGCGAGCATGGCGGCCGTCAGCTCGATGTACTCGCGCGTGCCTTTGTCCGCCTTTTCTGCCTTCAGTTTCAGGTTCCAGACCTCCAGCAAGGCCAGGGTGCTGCCCAGGCGCACTTCCAGCATGGGCCCGGCGGCACCCGCGGCCAGCGAGTCGCCGAAGCTCTTGTGGGCGGCCAGGCCTATTTTCGCCTTGACCCCCTGGCTGAGCGGCATGGTCCTGCTTTCGAAATGCAGTTGCTCTCCCAAATGGCCCAGCCTCGCCTTGAACACCAGGGCCAGCGCGGTGTTGAGCGGGCCGTCCAGCCTGGACGCCGCGCCGCTTTGCAGCAGGCGGGTACCGAAGGTGTTGGTCAGCAGCACCGCGCCGCTGAGTCGGATGGCAGAGGGCGGCGTATTGAGGCTGACCTCGCCGACCAGCGCGTGGGCTTTGGCGTAGATATCGACCAGCGACTTGCTCAAGGCTTGCAGCTGAGTGCCGTCCAGGGTCGGCAGTTGCGAGCGTTGGGCGAGCAACAGATTGATCTGTTCGATGGCCTGGGTCTGATTCTGGGCAAGCCCGCGCCAAAACCAGTTGTTCGGCGTCGTGCCGTCGAGGGCGCTCCAGCTGTCGATTTGCGCCTCGCCCAGGGCGGTACTGTTCATGCCGGCAACGGCCACGCCCAGTTGCGCTTCGAACTCCAGGCCGTTGCCGCTGTCTTTGGCATCGTAATAGGCAAAAGCCTCGAGCAACGCGGTGCTGTTGAGCCACTGCAAATGATCGGCGGCGCGCTGCTCCTTGATCGCATCGGCCTGGGTGACGGCCGCATCAAACTCCGCCATGAAGGCCTGCAGCCGCGCTTCGTCGACCGACGGCGCGTAGCGTTTCGCCCAGCTGTCCTGGCGCGCGAGCTCGATGTCGTGCCGCTCCTGGTGCTGTTGGTCGGCGGGGTTGCGGAAACTGCGGTAGCTGCCCATCGACGCCGTGACCATGTGGACGTTGCTGCTGGCGTACTCGCGGTCGGTGTACCTCACGCCAAGCGCGTTGGCGTGGTTGACGTAGCGTTGCTCGGCTTGTTCGGCGAGGGTGAGCTTGAGGTTTTCGAGGCCGAAGGCGATGGTGTGTTTGCGCTGGTTGTCGATGCCTTCGCCGTCGGTTTTGCGCATGAAGGTTTCGAGCGTCTCCACGCTCTGATTGCGCCAGGCATTGAGCTCCTGGGTGATACCGATCGGGTCGTCCAACACCACGGCAAAACCCTGCGCCTGGGTCGCCGTTGCGCCAAGCCGCGCAGCCACACCCGCCAGGGCCGAGTAGCCGGCCGGGGGCGCAAACAGTTGCTCGTCAAGCTGGGCCATCAAGGGGGGGGAGGTCGGCCCGAGCAGGTCGGCGACGCTACTGTCCAGCGCCTGGGCCTCGATGATGTGTGCGGTGTGGCTGCAGCTTTGGATCAGTTGGCGGATATCGACCTTGCGCAGGGTGTTGCGCAGCCGCGGTTGCGTGCGGATCTCGGCGAGCAGGCGCGGCGTCAGCAGGTCCGGGGTGAACAGCAGCCGGGCTTCGTTGACGTCTTCAGGATCGCTGACCTGGATGACCCGATCGCCGAAGTCCGGCAGGCCGCCCAGCCCCAGGTCGTCCGGGGTGGCGGGCCACACGGCCTTGCACAAGCCGCTGCTGTAGGTTTGATAGGCGCCCTCGCATACCCAGTCGGTCGCGGTGCGGTGGATGAACACATAAAGATACCCCTCGCGCAGTGCGCGCACGGCGTAACGTGCGGCGGTCAGGGGCAGGCTGGCCAGGGGCTCCGCCCTGGCCAGGGCAGGAGGCAGGGCCGAATCGGTGTGCCCGATCACGGCATAGCGCAGCGGCAGCAGGGACACCGAGCGTTTACAGCTGACGCAGGGACTGTTGCCTTCGGTGCTGAACGTTTGCCGGGCCACGAAGTTGAGCAGGTCGGTCGGGGCGGTCATGGTCGTGCTCCCTGGAGAAACAATTGGCCCAGGCGTCCTTCGCCCCGGGCGCTACGCTGCAGCGCGGCATGCCAGTGGGCAGTGCCTTGCAAGCGTTGGGGGGTGTGTTGGAGGGTGAGGATGATGAAATCGGTCAGGTTGTGATGGTCAATCAATCCCAGGCTCTTTCCTTGGCTGAGCAGCGACTCGATCAGCGCCAGACGCACTCCATGGCACGGGCTACTGAATAAAGTGGGTGAGGTTTCGTTGAGTGTTTCCAGTAGCCGGAAAGGCAGGGGGTCACTTTCCAATGCTTGCCATAACGCGGCGTCCATCACCAATCGCGGGGCGGCAACGATCGGGATTGACCGTGCTCCTCCGCGGATTCGATGCCACTGTTCCTGGCTTGGAGTGGCCCCACGGCACCACCAGGACACAACGGGTGCGAGCAGCCACTCTCTCCACTGCTCGGGCGCATGGCGCAAGAGCTTCGGCGTGACACGACTGTCGTAGTAGCGCAGCAAGTAACGCTCGCTGTCTTGCGTGTCGACAAACGTGGCCTGACTTAGATGTCGGGCCAGCACATCGGCGCTCACAGTGCTGGTAATCCATGCGACGATGGTATTGCTGTCATAGCGCGCAAGACTGTCGATCAGTGCGCCATGGCCCTTGCGAGTGGCCTCACGTGGACATGCCAAGTGCGGGCCCAATGGCCTGAGCTGTTCCAGGCCGGGAGCCAGAAGCAGTGGTTGCAGATCAAAGCCTGGATGGTCCGTCAGTTTTTGCCGGGTTTCCTGAGGTAATGTCGCCATATCGATCAACGCGACGAGATATCGCGGACGGGGGACGTCGTGCGCGTAAAGGTCGTTGGTCAGTGCCGTCAGCAGTTCACCGGGAATCATGCGTCCACCTTCACGAGGGCTTTACGCTCACGGGCGGCCTTGAGCCAGCAGCCAACACAGATCGGTTCGCCGGTTGTCGGCACGCCACTAAGGATGAGTGAGTGTCCTGCGCCTTTAGCGTTAAGTTGCGTCGGCCCATTCAGGTAGATGGCAATCCCGCTGAGGGTGATGCCATTGGCATCCAGGGTAATGCTACCGCCGGGGCCTTTTAGAACGAGGCTGTCGCTGGTTTGCAGCTGATAGGTCGTGGTTTTGGTGCCTATGCCTTGCGCGGCAGAGATATGTTGGAAACCCTGAATGACCTGTTCGGCGTTACCGCCAATTTCCATGCGGTGATTGACCGCGATCGTGTCGTGGCGATCATTGCCTATGTTTTCGATCCGGTCTTTGCCAATGGTGATCTGGTGGTCGCGTCCGAAGCTCTGCATTCGATCTCGACCCACGCTGTGATATTGATCCTGACCAATGCTTATCCGTTCGTCATTGCCCACCTGTTCCTTGCGGTCGTGGCCTACCTCTATCTGTTCGTCATGCCCAACTTTCTCACTGCGGTCATTACCCACAAACGTTGTGTTGTCATGTTTGATATAGACGTTCTTGTCCTTTTCGGCATGGATGTACACCTCTTCCTGCCCCAGCTCATCCTCAAAACGCAGCTCATTGAAGCCCTCTCCCTTATGGGTACGGCTCTTGATGGTCATCCGCGTCTTGTGCTTGGGCAGCTCGTAGGGCGGCAGATTGGTCTCGCGGTAGGTGCGGCCTGTGGCGATCGGCTGGTCAGGATCGCCATCCAAAAAGCTGATGATCAGCTCTTGATTCACCCGCGGCACGGCCATGGCGCCCCAGGTCGCACCGGCCCAGCCTTGGGCCACACGGATCCAGCACGAACTTTGATCGTTGTTCTTGTCCGAACGGTCCCACGGGAACTGCACCTTGACCCGGCCCCATTCATCGCAATAAATCTCTTCCCCCGGCGGGCCGACCACGGTGGCGATCTGCGGGCCGTCGATGCAGGGTTTGTCACGCAATGGGGCTTTCCAGTCCGAGGTCCAGCGAATGGCTGTGGCCTGCATCTCGTAGGACGTGCCGCTGTCACTGCCGAAGGCTTCTTCCTGCAAACTGGTGTGCTGTTTGCCCTCGTGCTGGATGGCGATGGTGCGCCAGCGGTCGTTGAAGTCTTCGCGGGGATGGTCGTTCAGGTCGAAGGCCAACCCCGGTTGCAGGCGCGCATCATCGCCTTCCAAATGAGCCAGCTTGGCGTCGTTGCGCAGGGCGGCCAGGCGGGTCTTGGTAAAGGGCTTGCCGGCGATGTCGCGTTTGTAGCGGCCGGGATAGTCGTAACGTTCGTAATCCTTGTGCTGGTTGTTCAGGTCCTGGTCGCCGGTGGCGGTGTGCTGCTGGTTGTAGTACGGGTGGGTGAAGGTGTAGTCGCGCTGTACCTGGCGTGCAGTGCGCACTTGTTCGGTGTAGTGGAAGCGGGTCAATGCCGGTTCCATGGAATCGCCACCCCCCATGGGCTGGTAGAGCACCGGGCAATCGGTGTGGGTGCCAATGGTGCCGAGGCCACCGACGCGGTCGGTGAGGACGAGGGTGTGGCCGTCGGCGCGGTGTTCGAAGGTGTAGAGCAGGCCTTCTTCGGCGGCGAGGCGGGCGATGAAGTCGAGGTCGGTTTCGCCGGCCTGTACGCAGTATTCGCGGGGTTGGTGCTCGAAGCAGATTTCACTGCGAATGTCGGTGAGCTTTTGCTCGGTGAGCACGCTGGTGATGATGTCGGGCACGGTCTGGCCCTGGAAAATCCGCCAGTTGGAACGCAGGTCGAAACGCGCCAGGGTCGGTTCGACCACGGCGGTGTAGCGGGTGCGGCGAAAGCCGGTGTCACCCTGGCAGAACAGGCTGACCAAACCGTGGACGTAGCGCACAGGGGTGTCGCCACGCCATAGGGTGAACAGCCCCGCCAGATCGAGCACCCGATTGAAGTCGATAGCGGCATTGTGGCTGGCCAGTTCCAGTTCGAGTTTGAACGGCTGGGACAGGCCTTCTTCGAGGGTGAACGAGATCACCTCGAAGGCATCGCCTTTCAAGGGCTCGAAGGTGAAACGCAGGTCGCTTTGGCGGGGCATGGGGCCTCCTTGTCGAGAGTGTGAATGTCAGTCGATCAACCAGCTGCTATCACCGTTTTCCAATTTTCCATCGTGATCGGTGGTATCGCCGACACGGGCTACCGGCTGTCCGTTGACGGTCATCGAGGGCGAGCCGCTGGTAATCACGGCGCCGCATCCGAGGGTGTCGCCGACACGGGCGACGGCGCGGCCGTTTACGGTCATGTTGCGTGTACCGCTGTCGACGGTGGTGGGGCCACACAAAGGGCAATCATGGTCGTGTCCGACCAGAACGACGGCTGGCATAGAACCTCCTGAAAATTATCGAATCAGTGAATATTCCGCCGCCTGAGCGGCGGAACGTGCCGGTTGGCGATTAAGCCGGCTTGCGCCAGTCATCCGAGGCTTCGGTGCCGGACACCACATGGGTCCAGCTGACCTTGCGATACGCCAGGCTGGTCTTGATTAGTTGGGTGTAGTTTGCGTTGCTACTGTTTTGTGCGTGGGGCAGCACGGTGTGAATGTCGACGACCGTGGCGTCTTCCAGTTTGGTGGTGAAGAAGTGCTCTTGCTTGCCGTCCCCCGAGGTGCGGAACCACTTCACTTCAACGGTCGGCAGCATTTCGCCGGTGGCCAGGGCCTGATAGAGCATCGGTGAGGCTTTGTTCAAGGCGCTGGTGAATATCAGCGGCTTGTGCACCCGTTGCCCGGACGGTTGGCCACTCTGTGGGTCGGTGGGCGTACCGATTGCGTGGTCGATTTCCTGGACGAGGATTTCGTCTTCGTGACCTTCCACATAAACGTTGCCCACCGATTCAGCAGTGAACGCGCCCTTGGTGATGTGGCCCTGGGTTTTGCCGTGGATGCTGATGTACGCAGGTGTTGGCATGACAAGCTCCTTGTCGCGATCAAGTGAACGGCCCCTGGGGGCCGCAGGTTATGGCCGATACGGCCATGGCTTTACAGGCGCTCGGGATGAGCGCGCTGAAAATCGGTTACAGGTGCAGCACCCGCTCCAGGGACTCCAGCACTTGCTGGGTGATGGCGTTCAGGCGGATCGAGTAGATCGTGTAGGCGACCGTCAGCACGACGGCTGCCATGGCCCACGGCGTCCACAACGGCCAGGCGCGTTTGATCCGGTAGTTGCGCGGGGCGACGTTTTTCAGCGGGTCGGTCAGGCGCTTGGGTGTCTCGCCGCGCAAGGGGCGCAACAGGCCGTGCAGTTGGGTGATGATCTTCTGTATTTCGTCATCGCCCTTGATATGGGCGCCGTATTTGCCTTTGAGACCGGAGATCAGGCACTGGTACATGAACTCCAGCACATGCTGGTACCTGGCCGTTTCGGGGATCATGTTGTTCATCACGGTGAAGAATTTTTCGCCGCCCCAGGTTTCTTGATGAAACTTGCTTAGCAGCGAGCGTGCGCTCCATGTGGAAGACTTGCCCCAGGAAGTGCTCATGACCACTTCGTCGAGCAACAGGCACAGGCTGTAGGAGTAGGCCTTGAGCATGCCGGCGTCGTAGTCGAGCTGGCTGACTTCTTCCATGATCGTGGTGATCTGGTTGCTGACGCTCAGGTACAGCGCAGGTACGTCATCGTGCTGGTCCAGGCGGCGTAGACGAATGACCAGGCCGATCAGCGGCGTGGCGGCATCGCACAGCGGATTCCAGGCCAGGCCGCGCATGTCGAATTCAGGGTCGGCCAAGTGTGTTTGGCCGCTGGCAGTGATCGTTTCGCCGTCAATGTCGATGGCGCCGGAGATCTCCTCGTGACGCCATGAGTCGGGTGTCGTTTTAATCATCTTTTTCACTCCTGATCGCCCAGAACTGCAATTCCAGCTTCGGGAATTCACCGGCAATATGGAAACCAAACCCGCTGCCACTGCTCAGGCTTTGCCAGGCGGGGTGATGGCGGTCGAGTTCGAAGTAGCTGAAACCGGCATGGAACGGCAGGTGTCGCGGCGCCACCGGCAGCGGCCGCAGTGGAATACCCGGCAGTTGCAGGCTGACCAGTTGCTCTAGCCCTTCGGTGGAGGTGATCTTGATCTGCTTGGGCAGTTGCTGACGCAGGGTTTCCGCGGGCAGTTCGGCGCGCACGGCGAGGATGAATTCAGCGTTGTCCAGCAGGCGTTTGTCGTTCAATGCGGCGCTGCGCACGCCGTACCGCTGCTCGACAATCGGCAACGACACTGCACGCGGTTGCAGCACCGTGCCCAAGGCGCGGCGCAAGGTGTGCTCGAGAATCTGGAACGACTCGCGCAGGTTGTCGTGCTGGTAGGCCGGGTATTCCTGGGGCAGGTGGCCTTCATCGGTAAAAGTCACCAGTTCGCCGCAGGCCTGGGCCAGGGCGATGTACAGCCGTTCCGGGTGGACTTGGCGCTGGCGAGCCAGGTGTTGGAACAGCGGGAACAAGCGGTTGAGGGTTTGCAGCAGGTTGAAGTCGGTGACATCTGCCACCCCCGACTGCCCCGGTGAACCGATACGCTGGGCCAGGTTTTTGGCCCGCTCGCGCATCAGCCCGGCCACCTCACCGAGGTAGCGGTGCAGCGCCGGCACCGCTTGCAGGGACAGGCTGGTGGGATAGAAATGCTCGTCCATCACCAGGCTGCCGTCCGGGCGCTTGTCTTTGATCCTGCCCAAGGCGATGCCGGTAAAGGCACTGCGGTCGCTGCGTTCGAGCATCAGTTGCAGGTTGGGCACGGCCAGGTTCATGCCGACCTGATCGCCGTCATCGCTGTGGGTATCGCGGATTTCTTCACGGCGGGCGATGTAGCGGCTGTTGCCGTACTGGTCGGGCCAGCGCACTTCGAGAGCGCCGTTGGAGCGCAGCGGCAGAGCCAGGTAGACGATCTGGCTGACTGCGCTGCTGTCGGCGATTTCCAGCGGGGAGGGCGACGCCAGGTCGTGGGGAATATCGAAGACGCTGCCGTCGGGCATGATCCCCCGCGCTTGGGTAATGGCGACCTTGCCGAAGCTCAGGTATTCGCTGTTCAGCGTCAGCTCGCTGAAGCCATAGAGCGCGTCGTTGAGGCTGTGCAGGCGCTGATGCACGGCGGCCTCGGCGGCGCGGGCCTGTTGCTGGAAGTGCTGGGGCTTGACGAACAAACCTTCATGCCAGATGACGGGGTTGCGTGAACTCATCGGTAATTACTCGGGGCAAAAGCGGCTGAAAAGGGCGTCATCGGGTTTCTCCTTTGAGGCTGACTTGGGCTGCGTCCAGCTGCACCAGCACCGCGTACTGCCGGCCCCTGGGCTCGACGCGCAGGCGCTGTTTCCACTGTCCGATATCACTGCTGTGGTAGTTGGCGATCACCGCGATGAAACGGGTGTCTTCATCAAGCGCGCGCAGGTCGATGAATTTGAATTGGCCTGGGTTGAGCAGGTAGTCGTCGGCGCGGATATAGGTGCTGCCCAGGGTCTTTTTCAGGTCGTCGGCCAGGGCCTGAGGGCTGGCGTTGACCAGCAGCGAGTCGTCGGTCAGTTGCAACACCTTGAAGGCGATCGGTGTGGCGACGTGCTGCATGGCCGGGTTGCCCCACGGGGTGGTCAGGCTGACACCCTGAGCGTCGTAGTCACCCAGCAGCGCGTCTTCGATGGGCGACATCGGCACGACGGGCGCTGGCTCCAAACTCAGTGGCGACTGGGCCGGCATGCTTTCGTAAAGGTGGCTGAGCAGCGTTTGTACTTTATCCGTCAGGGCCTGCGGGCTGGTGGCCTGCACGTTGAGGGTGTAAGGCGAACGGCTCGCGTCCTCGTTCGGTGCCGTGCCGGTGCTGATCAGGCGCGGGTTGACGTCGTGGCTGGCGTACAGGCTCAGGGAGTAGCGGCTGGGCTGATCGTCGGGGCCGCCGACCGAAATCGATGGGGTCCAGATCACTTGGCCGATCTTGCCGAGCATGGTGCAGCCGCCCAGGGTCAGGCAGGCGAGCAACAAGGTGGCCAGACGCAGGTTGCTGAACAGGCAAACGGTGCGCTTGGGTGTGGGCGCGCAAATATCAGCCAGCGGCTTTGGTGGCGGCGCTTCATTCATCGCTCGCAGCGGGTCGCCTTGCTCTGCCAAATCCACGGGCCGGCAAAGGCGCTCGAATTCCGGGCAAGTGGCAGGTCGCCTATCCGCCGGTGGCCTACTCGGCGCATCTTCCTGGTGCCACACGTGCATGCCTTCAGGGTGGTCGCCGAGCAGCTCATCCAGCGAACGCTGCCCTGGGGCGTGCTCACCCAACTGCACCGCGACCTGATACGCACCAATCTGCAACCGATCACCGTCGTTGAGGCTTATCGCAACATGACGCTCAAGCGGCAGATCATGACCGTTGACGTAGGTTCTACCACTGCGGTCGATCACGCAGAACCGCCCTTCGATGACGCGGATGTCGCAGTGGTTGGGCCGCACGCTGTTGTGGCGATCTTCCAGGCGCCAGTCCACCGCGGCACTGCCGATGCTTCCGCCCTGTGGGCCAAATTGATGACCGGGCAGATAGCCGTGCAGCAACTGTGCAGGATTGCTGATAACCAGGCTCAGCTTCATGCGCGCCCCCGAATCCGCACCACGGCGGGATGACGTTGTTGCTGGTGTTCGATAAAACTGGTCCAGCCCAGGTGGGTGCCGCCGGCGCGTTGCAGGTTGAACGGCGGTACGTCTTCTTCGCGCAGTCCCAGTTCCAGGTCGTAGGCGGTGGCATCGCGCAGCAGAAAATTCATCAACTGGCGCAATCGCCCGAACTGATCGCCGCTGGGCAAGAACTGACGAAAGCGCGCTTGAGTCAAGTTAGGAATCACCAGGGTGAACTTGCTGGCGCGGGTCTTGCTGCGATCACCCACCACAAAGTTACTGCCCAGGGTGCCGTTGGCCTTGCCCAACGCCAGGCGCTGGCGTTGCGGAAAACTCACTGAGCGAGCCTCGAACTCACGGATATGTACGCCGCGCAGGTCGAAGCAATGCTCGACGATGCCGGACACCACCGAGGGGGAGCGGCTGCGGTTGGCGATCAAGCCGGCAAAGCTCAGCAGGCGGCCCCACGGCAGCGGCGTCGTACCACGGAGGTCGTTGTCGTTCAGCCCGACCATGGAGAATACGTAACGCGAAAAACGGTCGTTCGCCTCGGCCTGGAAGCGAATGTAGTAGCGGTACTTGCGCCAACTGGTGTGCAGCAGGGTCAGCAAGCGATGGTTGAAAAAGTCCATGAACGCCGGACGAATGCCGCGCTCTTGAGATTGTTCGTAAGCCAGGCGGTCCAGGTAATAACCGGGCAAAGGCGAGTCGGTACCGTGCAGGCCAAAGAAGCTGGTCTGCAAGCGGTAGCGCACTTCGTCGCCCCCATCCTCTACGCGGCCAGCCAACACCACGTCGGAGGCCGGAAAGCCCAGCCCTGCATGGCTTTGCAGGCGTACGCGACGGCGCGCCGCCGCACTCAGGGGCCGCGCTTCCAGGTCATCGCCATGCAAGGCGTGCAAAAGCTCCAGCAAACGGTGAAACGAATAGTTTCGCGCGTCAGCCAGCAGCCGGTCGGCTAGATCAGGGGTTGTCTGCCGGTCAACAGTGGCCATTCATAGCACTCGTTGTTGGTGGTATTGATCACTTCCAAACGGTGGAAGGAGTTGATGCTGGCGTAGAGGGCGAAGAAGTGCGAAAGCACGCTGGCGAACAGGTACAGCTCGCCCTCGCAGAGGAAGGCGTTCTGGTCCAATTGCAACCGGGTCTGCACACCGCGCACGGGCAGGCCTTTCATCAGCCAGTCGACGGGGGTGGTCACGGCATCCTGGATACCGTTGAGGCGTTTGCGCGTGGCGCGGGCCTGTTGCAGGTCGTGCAAAGCGGCGAAGTCATAGGCGCGGATCACTGCCTTGAGCGGCTCGGCCGACAGCAACGACAGGTAGTTCAGCGACAGGTTGGAAATCAGCGTCCAGTGCAGGCTGCTGTCCAGCACTGGACGGTAGCTTCGAGTCGGTGCGATCAGGTTGGTGTAGGTGGCAAACGACGGCGTGACCTCGGTGGACAGCGACACATCCCCCACACCCAGCAGCTGCGGCAGGTCGCGATTGGTGCAGGTCAGTTCGATGGACGCCGCTTCATGCTCGCCGATGTACAGGCTTTCATCACCACGCACGAAGGCGATGCGATGGCGCAAACCTTCACGTCCGTGGGATTCCTCGATATGCGTGCGGAAGTACAGTGCCGTGCGGCCCCGGGCATGTTCGATCTCATGCTGGAACGATTCGAACGGGGTAAAGCGCCGCAACGGATCGCCCTTGCGCTCCTTGTCGGCGGCGTCCCAGCCGGCCACCTGGTCGACACTGAAAATCTCAAAGGCATCGTGGCGGTTGCCACTGGGGCAGATACGCCGTTCCACGCTGCGTCCGTCCAGCGCGATGGGCTCGGCATCGTGGCGGAACAGATTGACCGCCGGCGCACAGAACAGGTGAAGGTCTGATGTGCGCAAATGCGTATTGACCGGCATCGGCCGGGAAAACTGAAATTCGAAGCGAATCTGTCCAGTGCTGACGGCCGGCCAGACCTTGGCTAGTCGGGTCAGGCTGAAAAAGTGGAACCGCTGGGGGAACACAAAGTATTCCTGCAGGATCCGGTAGCCATCGAACACGTTGCGCGGGTAGGGCAGCAGTGCTTCTTCGGCGGTGAAACCGGGGAAGCCCAACTCGCCGGGGTTCAGACGATAAGGGGTGTTGTTGACGTACAGCGTGACGCTTTTGAGGTAATGGGCCAGCCACAGGTACAGGGTCAGTGCGGTGGCATTGTCGCCGCCGAGGTGAAAATCCAACTGATCGCACTCGAGGCTGTCGAGCGGTTGTGGGGTCAACACGTTGAGGTCGATGCGCAGCGTCGAGGCTTCGCGGCTGTGGGCATCGCTGACTGCCTGCAACGCCAACGGGTACAGATTGACATCGGTGCACGTGCGAAACTCGCAGGAGATGCCGTCCACGGGTTTGGCAAACAGCCGCGTCCCTTTGGGAATCACCTTGCGATGACTGATCGCATTGGGCCGTGGCTCGAAGCGGATGATGGTTGCGCTGGGCAAGGGCCGCAGGTAGTTGGGCCAGAGCATCTGCAGCAGCGGATGGGTCAGCTCCGGCAAGTCGTCGTCGATCTTCATCCCCAGCTTGGCGGTGAGGAAGGCAAAGCCTTCCAGCAATCGCTCCACGTCCGGGTCGCCGGCCTCGTCGCCGAGAAACTGCGCCAACTGTGGATTGTCCTCTGCAAACTCGCGACCGAGCTCGCGCAGGTAGCGCAACTCCTCGGCAAAACGTTGTTTCAAGTCCATGGCATCCTCATTTCACCCGGGTGTAGCCGTCGCGGCCATGCATGGCCACCTCGATCTGCACCTGTTCTTCCTTGTGGTTGACCTGCACCTGGCAATCCAGGCGAAAGTTCAGCTCCAGCGGCAAATCCGGGTCGGGCTGATAACGCACGCCCGTGACCTTGATGCGCGGTTCAAACGCCTCCACCGAGCGCCGGATATCGGCACTGATGGCCACCACCAAATCACTGCTGGCCTGGGTAACCCCATTGAAATCGCGCAGGCCCAGTTCAGGGCTGCTTTGCGAGCAGCCCTGGCGTGAGTTGAGCACCTGTTCCAGGTGGCGTTTGATCGCCTCGACACGCTGGCGCGCTTGTTCATCCGCACTGCCGGGGCGGTAGCGCGGTGCGTCGGCTTCCAGGCGCTCGAACAGGCTGGTGCCGCGCACCTATTGGGTGTCCAGCCGACCGACCAGGGAGATCTCGAAGTTGGCGCCCATGTACTTGAAGTGCGGGCGCACCGCCAACGACACCTGGTACCAGCCTGGATCGCCCGCCACGTCCTGCACGACGATTTGCGCGGCGCGCAAGGGGCGACGGCTGCGCACATCGGACGACGGGTTTTCCTGATCGGCGATGTACTGTTTGAGCCAGGTGTTCAACTCACGTTCCAGGTCCTGGCGTTCCTTCCAACTGCCGATCTGCTCGCGTTGCAGCACCTTGATGTAGTGGGCCAGGCGATTGACGATAAACAGGTAGGGCAACTGGGTGCCGAGCTTGTAGTTGGTCTGGGCTTCCTGGCCTTCGCGGGTCTTGGGGAAGTTTTTCGGTTTCTGTATTGAATTGGCGGAGAAGAACGCGGCGTTGTCGCTGTCCTTGCGCATGGTCAGGGGAATAAAACCGGCTTCGGCCAGCTCGAATTCCTTGCGATCGGAAATCAGCACTTCGGTAGGAATCTTCGCCTGCAATTGGCCGAGGGATTCGTACAGGTGCACCGGCAAATCGTCCACCGCGCCGCCGGACTGCGGGCCGATGATGTTCGGGCACCAGCGGTAGCGGGCGAAGCTGTCGGTGATGCGCGAGGCCATCAGGAACGCGGTGTTGCCCCACAAGTAATTGTCGTGGTTACCGTCGACGGTTTCGTTATAGCCGAAGCTGCGAATCGGGTTCTCCAAACCGTCGTATGGCGAACGCAGCAGGAAGCGCGGCAGCGTCGCGGCGATGTATTTGGAGTCTTCCATCTCACGCAGGCTGCGCCATTTGGTATGGCCGGGCCCTTCAAAAATGTCGCTGACTTCCTTGACCGACGGCAGGTCCTGATAGCTCTTGAGGTTGAAGAACTCAGGACCGGCCGCCATGACGAAAGGGGCATGGGCCATGGCGCCCACGGAGGCGACGTAGCTCAACAGCTTCATGTCCGGGGATGACGGGCCGAAGGTGTAGTTGCCAATCATCGCCGCGATCGGCTCGCCACCGAACTGGCCGTAACCGGAGGTGTAGGCGTGCTTGTACAGGCCGCTGCGGGTGATATCGCCGGCGTTGTCGAAGTCGTCCAGCAGCTCTTCTTTGGTGACATGCAGCATTTCCAGCTTGATGTTCTCGCGAAAATCCGTGCGATCCACCAGCAGCTTCAGCCCACGCCACGCCGACTCCAGTTGCTGGAACTGCGGCTGATGCAGGATCACGTCCATCTGCTTGCTCAACGCACGGTCGATCTCGGCAATCATCTGGTCGACCCGGTGCTTGTTGACCGGCTGCTGATGGTCGCCGCTTTGCAGGATTTCGCTGATGAACACAGCCACGCCTTGGCGGGCGACTGCGTAGCCTTCCTGGGAGGGGCGAATGGTGGTATTGGCCAGCAGTTGGTCGAGCAACGACGTTGGTTCGTCAGCCACCAATACTTGGGCGACGGCGCTTTCCATAGGCATGGGGAGTACTCCGTTGAGAAGGGCGTTCAAGTCAATTTGTTGGCGCTTCGAGCACCAGGTTCAACTCGCTGGCCAGGCGTTGGCGAGCGGTTTCATCGGTCAGCATGTTCTGCAGGTGTTTGCGAAAGGCGGGGACGTTGCCCATAGGGCCTTTGAGCGCAACTAAGGCTTCACGCAGTTCCAGCAACTTGTTCAACTCCGGTACTTGGCGGGCGAGCGCGTCGGGGCCGAAGTCATTGATGTTTTTGAATTGGAGTTGCACGTTCAAGTCGGTGTCTTGGTCGTTGTTGAGAACAGACGGAACCGCCATGACCAGAGAAATTTCGGCTTTGGTCAGTACTTCATTGAACGTGTCTTTATCTATTCGAACGGATTGCCGGTCTTCCAGGGCGGTTAGTTCGCCGTGGCCTTTGAAGTCGCCGGTGATTAACAACTTCAGAGGTAGCTCAACTTCAGCCTGTTGGTCGCCCGTGGCCGGGACGTACTTGATGTTGACGCGTTCTTTGGGGGCGACAGAACCCTGAGTTTTCGACATGGGAATAATCCTTTTCGTAAGGTCGGCGTATTAGAACCGGCTATTGCAAGATTTGTCATGTAGGACGACGTGGACGCGATTCGTAGGGTTTTGGTGTAGGAAGTAGTAGTACTTTCATATTTTCCTACGTGAGTTGTAGAAACATCTGATAGATGCCTCTCTCTATTCGGTTTTAGTGGTGTGATATTCGTTTTTTGCTTGCCTTGCCGTTGATCTCAGGGGATGCTCTTAAAGTTAATAGTTGAACTCGAAGTTAAAGATCGTTAGTTCGAAAACTTAAGAAAAATGTCCGGTTTGGATTTTGACGAGACATATCAGGAGATGTTGATGCGCGACGGATGGCGAGGGTGGAAATGGGGACTTTGTCTAACGGTGGTGGCTGTAATAGATGCGCAGGCGACGACACAAGATTGCCCTTCCATCGTCTCCCCCTTGAAGCGCCTGGAGTGTTTTGATTTGGCCGCTGGTACGCCCATCCATCACGCACCGGCGGCACCACGCGCCGTTGGCCGGGTACTGCCGATTGTCGATCTGGTACAGCGCAATGAAGCCAAGCGTCCACCCGAGGATCAGCGTTTTCTTTTGTCGTCGTTTCCTGAGCCGGACAATGAGCAGCAGCAACGGCTGGTGATCTCCGCCCCGGCGTTGGGCGCGTTGCCGCCTCGGCCTTACCTGGCCATCAGTTGCGAATCGAAAATCTCCCGCTTGCAACTGGTGCTGGATGAGCCAGCCAAGCCCAACAGAATTCGCATCCAGCTGTTCAAGGATGAGCGCCCGGTCTCCGACGCCTATCAATGGCAGGTGCTGGACGACGCCGGCCTGGTGGTCGACGCCGGACGCGGGCTACAGGCTATTTCCCTATTGCGCAACTTGGGCGGCGGCCAGCGCCTTCGACTCGAGAGCGACTATCCCAGGCTGCACGGCCTGGTGTTTGACGCCGAAGGCCTGGGCGAACTGATCGAGCAGGAGCGTCAAGTATGTCGCTGGTAATCGACGTGCCGGCGGACACCGTCAAGCTGTTGCTGACACCCATCGAGCCCGAGCAACCCGCCGGCCATTTCGATGTGGAGGACGAAACCTACCAGGCCATCGACCAGGAAATGGTCAAGCTCGGCGGCTTGCGCGAGAGCGATATCGACTGGCCGTATATCGACGAAGCCTCCCGTCAATACCTGGCGATCCAGTGCAAGCACTGGCGCATCGTCGCCCATCTGCATGTGGTTTGGCTGCGCACCCGGCAATGGGCACGTTGGGCCGATGCCTTGGGCTTGTTGGCCGGCATGGTGGAACTGTATTGGGACAGTGCCTACCCCAAGCCCGGCCCCACCGGCTACCTGAACAAACGCAAACAGGTACAGCGTCTGTTGAGCGACATGGTGCAGGTGTTGCCGACCCTGGAGCGCAGCAGTTTTGAACCGGCCTATCAAGCTGCGGCGGAACTGGCCCTGGCAAATCTGCAACGCTGTGCCGAAAGCGCCAAGCTCGACCCCGCGCCACTGGATGCGTTGCAACGCCAGTTGGATAAATACAGCGAGCCAGTCGTCGCCATTGAGCCCACTCGTGCGGCCACCTCCGGCAGCGTTCTGGATTCAGCCTTTTTTTCCAGCCCCAAACCGCAAGCGCCGAGCAATGAGCGCGAACAACGCCGCGCAGTGTTGAACATGGCCGAGCAGATCAACCAGCAAGACCCTTACGACCCTACCGGCTACCAATTGCGACGCTTCGGCCTGTGGTCGCATTTGCGCACCGCGCCGCCCATCACCCGCGACCGTCGCACCGAATTGACCGCCGTGCCCAAGGACATCGTCGACGGCTACCAGGACGCGCTGAACCACAACGCCATTGACCCGAACCTGCTGCTGCGTATCGAAAAAAGCGTCTGCGCCTCGCCGTATTGGCTGCGCGGCAGTTACCTGGCCGCCCACGTCGCCTCGCGCCTGGCGATGGAGGAAGTGGCCGCAGCCATTCGTCAGACCTGTGAGCGTTTTGTCTGCCGTTTGCCGGCGCTACTGGAGTTGTGTTTCAGCGATGGCACGCCGTTCGTGGATGCGCAAACCCAGGCCTGGATCAGCGGTGCCGACCAGGCGCAAACCACCGGCAGCCCGGTGCAGGAATACGCCGGCCTGCGCGACGAACTGGCCGCGCAGCTCAATACCGAAGGCGTGGAAGTGGTGTTGCTGCGTCTGCAAGAACTGCACGCCACCCATGACGCCCCACGCCAGCGCAGCTATGCCACGGTGATTGCCGCCGACTTGCTGGCCTCGCGTGGCCTGTCGTGGCTGGCGGATGACCTGTACGCGAGCGTTGCGCGGTTGATGCGCGATACCACGGCGCAGGGGTGGGAGCCGGAGTTGTACCGGAAGGTTGCAACCGTTATCAGTGACAGTAAGGACTAGCTGCGATGCCCCGCCAAATTGACTTGCGTTTCACCTTCGAGCCTTTGAAGGGCGACGCCTTCGACGTGGTTTCATTCACGCTTGAAGAGGGCCTGTCCCGGCCGTTCAAACTCGAACTGGAACTGGCCAGCCACAACGCCGCCATCGACTTCAATCGGGTGCTCGACCTGGCGGGGCTGTTCACCCTCTGGCGTGGCGAGACTCCGGTGCGTTACGTCCATGGCCTGGTGAGCCTGTTCACCCAGGGCGACACCGGCTTTCGTCGCACCCGCTACACCGCCGTGGTCGAACCGACCCTGGCGCGTTTCGACCTGCGTTCCAACTGGCGGATTTTCCAGGGCCAGACCGTGCCCGACATCATCACCAGCGTGCTCACCGAGCAAAAGCTCACCGACATTCGCAGCGAAATCTGCTTCGAACACCAACCCCGCGAGTACTGCGTACAGGCCGGCGAAACCGACCTCGACTTCATCGCCCGCCTGGCCGCCGAAGAAGGCCTGCTCTACACCTTCGAACACCGCGCCGACGGCCACACCCTCGTCCTTACCGACCGCGTCGGTGGCCTCGGCACCATTGGCACCCACACCGATTGCCCGGTGATCTACCAGCCCATGGGTGGTGGCGATTCCATGGAACCGGCGTTGACCCGCTTCCACTACACCGAACAAGTGCGCACCGCACGCCAGGTGCAGCGCGACTACACCTTCACCCATCCGTACTACAACCAGCAGCACACCGCCACCGGCGATCAGGACCTGAACAACCAGCACAAGGACTACGAACGCTTCGACTATCCCGGCCGCTACAAACGCGACATCGCCGGCAAGCCCTTTACCAAGACCCGCCTGGCCGCCCTGCGCAACGACGCCAAGCTGGCTCATTTGGAAGGCGATGATGCCCGCCTGCAACCGGGGTTGGCCTTCGACCTGAACGACCATCCCCGCGAAGACTTCAACGACCGCTGGCGCACCATCGCCATCACCCACGCAGGCAAACAACACAGCAGCCTGGAGGAAGAAGCGTTCGGCAGCGGCAGCGGCACGTCCTACGAGATGCAGGCCACAGCCATTCGCTGGACCTCGGACTGGAAAGCCCCATTGCGTGACAAACCCTGCATCGACGGCCCGCAGATCGCAACGGTAGTCGGCCCGCCAGGGGAAGAGATTTATTGCGATGAATGGGGCCGGGTCAAGGTGCAGTTCCCGTGGGACCGTTCGGACAAGAACAACGATCAAAGTTCGTGCTGGATCCGTGTGGCCCAAGGCTGGGCCGGTGCGACCTGGGGCGCCATGGCCGTGCCGCGGGTCAATCAGGAACTGATCATCAGCTTCCTGGATGGCGACCCTGACCAGCCGATCGCCACGGGCCGCGCCTACCGCGAGACCAATCTGCCGCCCTATGAACTGCCTAAGCTCAACGCCGTAGCGACGACCAAAAGTCGCGAGTTCAAGGGTACACGAGCCAACGAGTTGCGCATTGACGACACCACTGCGCAAATCAGCGCGGCGCTAATGAGTGATCACGAACATAGCGCGCTACATCTGGGTTACCTCACTCATCCACGCCACTATGGCGGCGGTAAACCTAGAGGGGAAGGTTTTGAGTTGCGTACGGATGGTCACGGCGCATTGCGCGCAGCAAAAGGTTTATTGCTGACCGCTGAAGCTCAACTGAAGGCCGGTGCGGGTCAACTGGAACGCCAGCAGGTGATCGAGGTGTTGCAAGCCGCCCTGACATTGGCCAAACAGCTGGGAGCATCTGCCGAAAATGCCCAAGGAATTGCCCAGGATTCGCAGCCGCAACAGTCCCTGACTGATGCCGTGAATGCGTTGGGCCATGGTGCCAATGATCAGGCCAATAGCTCCGGCAATGGCACGCAACCCATCATCGCGTTAAGTGGGCCTGCCGGCATCGCTGCCGCGACGTCCCGCAGTATTGCCATGGGTGCAGGCGAGCACATCGACAGCGTGGCGCAACAAAATCAGCAACTCACCGCCGGCAGGAAAGTGGTGATCAATGCAGGCGATGAACTCGGACTGTTTGCCCAGGGTGGCGACATGCGCCATATCGCCCATAACGGCCAGCTGCTGTTGCAGGCCCAGCACAACAGCATCCATGTGCAAGCGGATCAAAGCGTGGAAATCAGCGCCAGCCAGCAACACGTGCTGGTGGCGGCGGACAAGCACATCACCCTGTTGTGCGGTGGGGCTTATATCAAGATGCAGGGCGGCAATATCGAACTGGGCATGCCCGGCGATTTCACGGTGAAGGCCGCGAACAAGCGCTTCCTCGACCCAAGCCATGCCTCCACGCAATTCAATAGCTGGCCCAGCACCTCGTTCAACGAGCGCTTCCAAACCTTTTTCCCGGACGGTCAACCCATCCGCAACCGCGCCTACGCCTTGGTCCGCAAAGACGGCGCACGGTTCGAAGGGCGCAGCGATGGCGAAGGCTTCGTCACCCTGCAACAGGGCATGACGCTGGAAGGGCTTGTACTGGAATGGCTTGAACACGGAGACCCCGCATGACCGATAACCCGACGGCGCCGCGTATTGCGCCCATGACCTACAACGCGCGCGGTAACCCGGTGCACACCTGGACCCTGACGCCCAGCCATATCACCGACCCGGTGCACTGCATATTGCCGCCGGATGGGGTGCTGCCGGTGATTTTTGTGCCGGGGATCATGGGGTCGAATTTGGAGAGTAAGCCGGAGAAAGGGAAGAAAAATAAGAAGGCGGGTCCCGTCTGGCGGTTGGATGCGGGGTTCATGGGTAAGAATATGTGGTTGGCCCTGAACTGGATGAACAAAAAGGCTGGCATACGACAGCAACTGTTGCATCCGGCCAGGGTGGAGGTCGACAACAAAGGTGCTGTGCCGAAACGTGCTGCCGGCACGGTTTTAGTGCCGCCAGAGAGGGACAAGAAAAAAACAATCTTGGCCCTGACCAAACGCTACGAAGAACGTGGCTGGGGCGAAGTCAGCGAAACCAGTTATCACGCTTTTCTGCTTTGGCTGGAAGACACCCTGAACAGCCAGTTCCTGCCCCACCAATGGCCGCAATTCGACATCCGGCCGGAGCATTTGCACACCGTCGCCGTCGAGCCAGGGCCTACGCACATCACCCGGTTAAAACCTGAAATCCCCATCGCCATGCCGGGATTGGGCGCCAACCTCGCCAGCCAGTTGCCGTCGATACTTTCGGACGAGTTGGTGGCGCGTGGCGGCTACCGCATGCCGGTGCATGCCTGTGGTTACAACTGGCTGGACTCCAACGAACAGGCCGCGTCCAGACTGGCCAAGCGCATTGACGAGCTGATGCACCAGTACGGCCGCAATTGCCAGCAGGTGATTCTGGTGACGCATTCCATGGGTGGATTGGTCGCACGTCGATGCGCCCAATTGCCTGGTATGGCCGACAAAATCGCTGGAGTGGTGCATGGCGTGATGCCTGCTACGGGGGCGCCGGTCGCCTATCGCCGCTGCAAGGTGGGCATGAGCGACGAAGACCCCATTGCCGGTGCGGTGATTGGCCCGACCGGCCAGGAAGTTACGGCGGTGTTTGCGCAGGCACCCGGTGCCTTGCAATTGCTGCCCACCCAGGATTACGCCCCGGGTTGGCTGCGGCTGATCGACGAGCGAGGCGGGCCGGCCATGCCACGCCAGCCGGAAAAGGACCCTTACGAAGAGATTTATCTGCGCCGTGACCGTTGGTGGGGATTGCTGCGCGAAGAATGGTTGGCGCCGAAGGATGGGGATCCGATCACATGGGAGATATTTGCAGGCAACATTATGAAAGCAAAATCCTTTCATAAAGATATCAATGCCTCCTATCACCCTCAAACCTACGTCTACTACGGCAGCGACGACAAGCACCCCAGCTTCGAGTCCATCACCTGGAAAATGACCCGTGGGGCCAACGTCAATGGTCCCCACGGGTCACGCCCCGACAGCTTGACGGTTTCCAATCTGCAGATGCATCAGGTCAGGGATGACGGCCGCAGCCCTGTGTATGTCGGCGGCCATGAGCAACCCATACCGCCCATGCGTGGCGATCCCGATGCGCCCGTCAAAACCGTGCAGACCAGCTATTGGGAGCTGCATTGCAAAATGCAGGACGGCTCCGGCGACGGCACCGTACCGGTCAGTTCGGGCAGCGCGCCGATAAAACAGGCGCGCAACGGTGGCGTTCGCCAGCAAATCAAGGCGCCCGGCTTTGATCATGAGGCGTCCTATGCCAACCCGTTAACCCAGCAATTCACCCTCTATTCACTCATCAAAATTGCAGCGAAAGCCAAGAGACCCCTATGCGTCAGCTGACTGTTTTTTTTGCATGCCTGGTGCTGGGCTCCCTCTCCGGCTGTACAGCTTTCCAACAACCCAGCGAACAGGAGAAACACAACGTGAGCGAAATGACTACCGACATGCGCATCTGGTCGCTGGGCCGAGGCTTGATTGATTTGCCTGCGAATTGGAATGGAGGCGGGGATGTAAAGCTCTATTACGGTCTGGGCGCCGATCATTCCTCCGTCGAGGTGCGTGTATTGGGCGAAGGCGTGACGCAGGAGCGCTTTGATGCCGCTTTGAATGAGCGGACCCGTCGAATTGCAGCGGTCAAAAATTATAAGCAGGGAAATGCCCCGATGTTAGTGTCGGTAAAAAAAGCAGATGGGCAGAGTAAATTACTACAGTACTACGAGAGCACTGAGCTTCCGGACTGGTTCGTTCATGAGGCTCACCTGTTGATTGATGATGTCTACGTCATGCTCCGCGCCGACTCATTCAATGGAAAGACCCAGCCCGTCGAAAACCGTCTGCTAAAACTCTCCAAGGAAATATTCAAGGTTGCACCGGAGAGTGCAGGTGCAGGCTTTGCGTTGGGGCCTATCGTAATCCGAAGTCATCACGATCAGGAAATCGCCAGCTTCGATTTTAGCCCGCCTGCTTCTGACGTATCGCTGAACATCTACATCAACGCGCTCTCACCTGATAACAAAGAACGCTTGCACGTCCGCACCCAAAAAGACACGCAAATATTTCTCGCCGGCGATTACGAAAATCTGCGCGCTGGAAAAATCATGTTGGCCGGCATGCAAGCCGAAGAGTCCCTGATCGGCTTCAGCGATGACACTCACCGTCAAATACTCTTCGTGAGCGAAAACTACCGGGACAATCCCTCGCTGGCTCGGCCTGGTATGAGCATCCGCTTGTCGGCAGGCGGCATGAAAGGAGAGCCAGATGATCCCGATGAGCCCGAAGACCTCGTCCGCTGGACCCTGCCCCAATTCGCCAACAAAGGTTACGACCTGCCGCTCTGGCAACAACCTGCTTCACCAGACCCCGTCAATCCGTCCCTCACCGACTACGAAGCCATGGCCGTGTGGGATGCAATCCTCAAGTCCGTGCGCATCCGCTACGGCGCAGTCGCGCCCAAGCCGGACCCTTGGGCGAACGACCGTGGCCCAACGGCCGAGGAGGCTGCCGAAAACAAACGCATCCTCGATGAGTTCATCGCCAGTTTTGAAAAGCGCAAACCGTCACCCGGGGATAAAGATCAATGATCAGCGCCTGCCGATCTTTTTGTAGCCGCATTCATCGCCAACCCATCCGCAACCGCGCCTACGCCTTGGTCCGCAAAGACGGCGCACGGTTCGAAGGGCGCAGCGATGGCGAAGGCTTCGTCACCCTGCAACAGGGCATGACGCTGGAAGGGCTTGTACTGGAATGGCTTGAAAAAGGAGACCCCGCATGACCGATAACCCGACGGCGCCGCGTATTGCGCCCATGACCTACAACGCGCGCGGTAACCCGGTGCACACCTGGACCCTCACGCCCAGCCATATCACCGACCCGGTGCACTGCATATTGCCGCCGGACGGGATATTACCGGTGATTTTTGTGCCGGGGATCATGGGGTCGAATTTGAAGAGTAAGCCGGAGAAAGGGAAGAAAAAGAAAAAGGCGGGGCCCATCTGGCGGTTGGATGCGGGATTTATGGGAAAGAACATGTGGTTGGCGAAAAACTGGATATTTAAAACGCCAGGCGAACGACAAAAAATTCTGCATCCGGTTCGTGCGGAAATTGACAAAGAAGGAGCCGTGCCTAAACGCGCCGTAGGTACGGTCATTACCCAGCCAGAGCCAGACAAGAAAAAGGCAGCCTTGGCCTTGACCAAACGCTATCGAGAGCGCGGCTGGGGCGAAGTCAGCGAAACCAGCTATCACGCTTTTCTGCTTTGGCTGGAAGACACCCTGAACAGCCAATTCCTGCCTCACCAATGGCCACAATTCGACATCCGGCCGGAGCACTTGCACACCGTCGCCGTCGAGCCTGGGCCTACGCACATCACCCGGTTAAAACCTGAAATCCCCATCGCCATGCCGGGATTGGGCACCAACCTCGCCAGCCAGTTGCCGTCGATACTTTCGGACGAGCTGATAGCGCGTGGCGGCTACCGCATGCCGGTGCATGCCTGTGGTTACAACTGGCTGGACTCCAACGAACAGGCCGCGTCCAGGCTGGCCAAGCGCATCGACGAGCTGATGCACCAGTACGGTCGCAATTGCCAGCAGGTGATTCTGGTGACGCATTCCATGGGTGGGCTGGTGGCGAGGCGATGCGCGCAACTGCCGGGCATGGCCGACAAAATCGCCGGTGTGGTCCATGGCGTGATGCCTGCCATCGGCGCGCCGGTCGCTTACCGCCGCTGCAAAGTCGGCATGAGCGACGAAGATCCCATTGCCGGTGCGGTGATTGGCCCGACCGGCCAGGAGGTCACCGCTGTCTTTGCGCAGGCGCCCGGAGCCTTGCAATTGCTGCCCACCCAGGATTACGCCCCGGGTTGGCTGCGGCTGATCGACGAGCGAGGCGGGCCGGCCATGCCGCGCCAGCCGGAAAAAGACCCATACGAAGAGATTTATCTGCGGCGCGACCGTTGGTGGGGATTGCTGCGCGAAGAGTGGTTGGCGCCGAAGGATGGGGATCCGATCACGTGGGAGACATTTGCGACAAACATAAAGAAAGCCAACAGCTTCCATCAACACATTGCTGGGTCATACCACCCGCAAACCTATGTTTACTACGGCAACGACGACAAACACCCCAGCTTCGAATCCATCACCTGGGAAATGCGCCGCGGCTCTCGCCTCAATGGCCCCCATGCCTCAAGCCCCGATGCCTTCACGGTGTCCAGCCTGCAGATGCATGAAGTGCGCGACGACGGACGCAGCCCGTTGTACGTCGGCGGGCAAGCCGAGGCCGTGCCACCCCTGCGCGGTGATCCCGACGCGCCGGTCAGAACCGTGCAGACCAGCTATTGGGAATTGCACTGCCGCATGCAGGACGGCACGGGCGACGGCACCGTTCCGGTGAGTTCTGGCCGTGCGCCGATCAGGCAGGCACGCAAGGATTCGATCCGCCAGCAAGTCCAGGCACCCGGCTTCGATCATGAGGCGTCCTACGCCAATCCGTTAACCCAGCAATTCACCCTCTATTCCCTTATCAAAATCGCAGCGAAAGCCAAGAGGCCGCTATGCGCAGGTTGACCGCTTTTTTGACAGGCCTGCTGTTGGGGGCGGTCGCCGGGTGCACCGCCTTCAAACAGCCCAGTGAACAGGAGAAACAAACCGTGCACGAACTGACCAACAACATGCGCACCTGGGCCCTGGGCCGAGGCCTGATCGATCTGCCGGCCAACTGGACGGGTGGCGGGGATGTGAAGCTGTATTACGGGCTGGGGGCCGATCATTCATCCGTTGAAGTGCGGGTGTTGGGGGAGGGCGTGACGCAGGAGCGATTTGATGCGGCCTTGAATGAGCGGGCGCGTCGGATTGCGGCCGTAAAAAACTACAATCACTCCGATGTGTCGATGTTGGTTTCGGCGAAAATTGAAACGGCACAACATAAATTATTGCAGTACTACGAGAGCGTTGAGATTGCTGACTGGTTCGTGCATGAGTCCCATCTGCTGATTGGTGATGTCTACGTCATGCTTCGCGCGGACTCATTTGATGGGAATACCCAACCTGTACAAAACCGCCTGCTCAAGCTGTCGAAGGAAATCTTCAAAGTCACCCCCGAAAATGCCGGCGCGGGGTTTGCGCTTGGGCCGATTGTGATCCGCAGTCATCACGATCAGGAGATCGCCAGCTTCGAGTTCAGTCCGCCTGCTTCTGATGTCACGCTGGAGGTTTATGTCAACGCGCTATCGCCTAGCCAAACGAAAAGCATAAAGACGCGGACCGAGGAAGGCGCACGGGTTTTCCTCGCGGGTGACTATGAAAACCTGCGCACGAAGAAGATCACCCTCGCGGGAATGCCGGCGGAAGAATCCCTGATCGGCTTCAGCGACGACACTCACCGTCAAATCCTCTTCGGGGCCGAAATCTATCGTGAAAACCCCGCCCTGAATCGTCCAAGCATGAACTTCCGCATGTCGGCGGGAGGCATGAAAGCAGACCCGATTGATCCTGATGAGCCAGAGGATCTGGTGCGCTGGACGTTGCCCGAATTCGCCAACAATGGCTACGACCTGCCGCTCTGGCAGCAACCTGCTTCACCAGACCCCGTCAACCCCTCCCTCTCCGATTACGAAGCCATGGCCGTGTGGGATGCGATCCTCAAGTCCGTGCGCATGCGCCCCAACTCAGTCGCGCCTAAGCCGGACCCTTGGGCGAACGACCGTGGCCCAACGGCCGAGGAGGCTGCCGAAAACAAACGCATCCTCGATGAGTTCATCGCCAGCTTTGAAAAGCGCAAACCGTTTCCAGGGGACAAAGATCAATGATGAGCACCCCCCAGTCTCATCTGCGCAGGCGGCGCGTGTTTTTCACATGCTTGACGCTTGCGTTGCTCACGGGGTGCACCGCCTTCAAACAGCCCACCGAACAGGAGAAACAAACCGTGCACGAACTGACCAACAACATGCGCACCTGGGCGTTGGGCCGTGGGCTGATCGATCTGCCGGCCAACTGGACGGGTGGCGGGGATGTGAAGCTGTACTACGGATTGGGAGCTGATCACTCAAGCGTTGAGGTCTTGATCTTGGGGGAGGGCGTGACGCAGGAGCGATTTGATGCGGCCTTGCAGGAGCGGGCGCGTCGGATCTCGGCGGTTAAGAACTATAAGAATTCAGATGTGTCGATGCTGGTGTCGGCGAAAATGGCCTCACCCAGGGAAAAGTTGCTGCAGTACTACAAGCAAGCAACACGCCGCCAAACATTCGTTCATGAGTCTCATCTGCTGATCGATGACGTCTACGTCATGCTCAGAGCTCAATCCTACGACGGCGATACGGATCCCGTTCAAGCCCAACTATTAAAGCTGTCGAAGGAAATCTTCAAAGTCACCCCCGAAAATGCCGGCGCGGGGTTTGCGCTTGGGCCGATTGTGATCCGCAGCCACCACGATCAGGAGATCGCGACATTCAATTTTCGGCCTCCTGCTTCGGATGTGTCGCTGGAGGTTTATGTCAATGCGTTATCGCCTAGCCAAACGAAAAGCATAAAGACCCGGACCGAGGAGGGCGCAAGGGTTTTCCTCGCGGGTGACTATGAAAACCTGCGTACGAAGAAGATCACCCTCGCGGGAATGCCGGCGGAAGAATCCCTGATCGGCTTCAGCGACGACACCCACCGTCAAATCCTCTTCGGGGCCGAGACCTATCGTGAAAACCCCGCCCTGAATCGTCCAAGCATGAACTTCCGCCTGTCGGCGGGTGGGATAAAAAGAACTCCGATCAATCCTGACAAACCCAAGGACTTAGTTCGTTGGACCCTGCCCGAATTCGCCAACAAAGGCTACGAACTGCCGCTCTGGCAACAACCTGCTTCACCAGACCCCGTCAACCCCTCCCTCACCGATTACGAAGCCATGGCCGTGTGGGACGCGATCCTCAAGTCCGTGCGCATGCGCCCCAATTCAGTCGCGCCCAAGCCGGACCCTTGGGCGAACGACCGTGGCCCAACGGCCGAGGAGGCGGCCGAAAACAAACGCATCCTCGATGAGTTCATCGCCAGCTTTGAAAAGCGCAAACCGTCACCCGGGGATAAAGATCAATGATCAGCGCCTGCCGATCTTTTTGTAGCCGCATTCATCGCCAACCCATCCGCAACCGCGCCTACGCCTTGGTCCGCAAAGACGGCGCACGGTTCGAAGGGCGCAGCGATGGCGAAGGCTTCGTCACCCTGCAACAGGGCATGACGCTGGAAGGGCTTGTACTGGAATGGCTTGAACACGGAGACCCCGCATGACCGATAACCCGACGGCGCCGCGTATTGCGCCCATGACCTACAACGCGCGCGGTAACCCGGTGCACACCTGGACCCTCACGCCCAGCCATATCACCGACCCGGTGCACTGCATATTGCCGCCGGATGGGGTGCTGCCGGTGATTTTTGTGCCGGGGATCATGGGGTCGAATTTGGAGAGTAAGCCTGCTGAGCAGGAGAGCGAAGAGCAGGGAGAAGAGGGGGTACCCATCTGGCGGTTGGATGCGGGGTTCATGGGAAAGAACATGTGGTTGGCGAAAAACTGGATATTTAAAACACCAGGCGAACGTCAAAAAATTCTGCATCCGGTTCGTGCGGAAGTTGATAGAGAAGGAGCGGTGCCTAAACGCGCCGTAGGTACGGTCATTACCCAGCCAGAGCCAGACAAGAAAAAGGCAGCCTTGGCCTTGTCCAAACGCTATCGAGAACGTGGCTGGGGCGAAGTCAGCGAAACCAGCTATCACGCTTTTCTGCTTTGGCTGGAAGACACCCTGAACAGCCAATTCCTGCCTCACCAATGGCCGCAATTCGACATCCGGCCGGAGCACTTGCACACCGTGGCCGTCGAGCCTGGGCCTACGCACATCACCCGGTTAAAACCTGAAATTCCCATCGCCATGCCGGGATTGGGCGCCAACCTCGCCAGCCAGTTGCCGTCGATACTTTCGGACGAGCTGGTGGCGCGTGGCGGCTACCGCATGCCGGTGCATGCCTGTGGTTACAACTGGCTGGACTCCAACGAACAGGCCGCGTCCAGGCTGGCCAAGCGCATCGACGAGCTGATGCACCAGTACGGTCGCAATTGCCAGCAGGTGATTCTGGTGACGCATTCCATGGGTGGGCTGGTGGCGAGGCGATGCGCGCAACTGCCGGGCATGGCCGACAAAATCGCCGGTGTGGTCCATGGGGTGATGCCTGCCATCGGCGCGCCGGTCGCTTACCGCCGCTGCAAAGTCGGCATGAGCGACGAAGACCCCATTGCCGGTGCGGTGATTGGCCCGACCGGCCAGGAGGTCACCGCTGTGTTTGCGCAGGCGCCCGGTGCCTTGCAATTGCTGCCCACCCAGGATTACGCCCCGGGTTGGCTGCGGCTGATCGACGAGCGAGGCGGGCCGGCCATGCCGCGCCAGCCGGAAAAAGACCCCTACGAAGAGATTTATCTGCGACGCGACCGTTGGTGGGGATTGCTGCGCGAAGAGTGGTTGGCGCCGAAGGATGGGGATCCGATCACGTGGGAGACATTTGCGACAAACATAAAGAAAGCCAACAGCTTCCATCAACACATTGCTGGGTCATACCACCCTCAAACCTATGTTTACTACGGCAACGACGACAAACACCCGAGCTTCGAATCCATCACCTGGGAAATGCGACGCGGGTCTCGTCTCAATGGCCCCCATGCCTCAAGCCCCGATGCCTTTACGGTGTCCAGCCTGCAGATGCATGAGGTGCGCGACGACGGACGCAGCCCGTTGTACGTCGGCGGGCAAGCCGAGGCCGTGCCACCCCTGCGCGGTGATCCCGACGCGCCGGTCAGAACCGTGCAGACCAGCTATTGGGAGCTGCACTGCCGCATGCAGGACGGCGCGGGCGACGGCACCGTTCCGGTGAGTTCTGGTCGTGCGCCGATCAGGCAGGCACGCAAGGATTCGATCCGCCAGCAAGTCCAGGCGCCCGGCTTCGATCATGAAGCGTCGTACGCCAATCCGTTAACCCAGCAATTCACTCTTTACTCCCTCATCAAAATCGCAGCGAAAGCCAAGAGGCCGCTATGCGCAGGTTGACCGCTTTTTTTACAGGCCTGCTGTTGGGGGCGGTCGCCGGGTGCACCGCCTTCAAACAGCCCACCGAACAGGAGAAACAAACCGTGCACGAACTGACCAGCAACATGCGCACCTGGGCGCTGGGCCGTGGCCTGATCGATCTGCCGGCCAACTGGAGTGGCGGTGGGGATGTGAAGCTGTATTACGGGCTGGGTGCCGATCATTCATCCGTTGAAGTGCGGGTGTTGGGGGAGGGCGTGACGCGGGAGCGATTTGATGCGGCCTTGAATGAGCGGGCGTGTCGGATTGCGGCCGTAAAAAACTACAATCACTCCGATGTGTCGATGTTGGTTTCAGCAAGGCGTGAAACCCCACAGAAGATATTCCTGCAGTATTTTGAGAGCACCGAAGTCCCAGACACCTTCGTGCACGAACTCCACCTATTGGTCGATGATGCCTACGTCATGCTCCGTGCCGAGTCCTACAACGGCAATACCGCCCCTGTTGAAAGGCGCCTCTTAAAGCTGTCGAAGGAAATCTTCAAAGTCACCCCCGAAAATGCCGGCGCGGGGTTTGCGCTTGGGCCGATTGTGATCCGCAGCCACCACGATCAGGAGATCGCGACATTCAATTTTCGGCCTCCTGCTTCGGATGTGTCGCTGGAGGTTTATGTCAATGCGTTATCGCCTAGCCAAACGAAAAGCATAAAGACCCGGACCGAGGAGGGCGCAAGGGTTTTCCTCGCGGGTGACTATGAAAACCTGCGTACGAAGAAGATCACCCTCGCGGGAATGCCGGCGGAAGAATCCCTGATCGGCTTCAGCGACGACACTCACCGTCAAATCCTCTTCGGGGCCGAAATCTATCGTGAAAATCCCGCCCTGAATCGTCCAAGCATGAATTTTCGTATGTCGGCGGGTGGGATAAAAAGAACTCCAATCAATCCTGACAAACCCAAGGACTTAGTTCGCTGGACCCTCCCCCAATTCGCCAACAAAGGCTACGAACTGCCGCTCTGGCAACAACCCGCTTCACCAGACCCCGTCAACCCCTCCCTCACCGATTACGAAGCCATGGCCGTGTGGGACGCGATCCTCAAGTCCGTGCGCATGCGCCCCAACTCAGTCGCGCCCAAGCCGGACCCTTGGGCGAACGACCGTGGCCCAACGACCGAGGAGGCTGCCGAAAACAAACGCATCCTCGATGAGTTCATCGCCAGCTTTGAAAAGCGTAAGCCATGACCATGGGCGTGGCGTTAGCGGGAGCAAAAAGGAACACGTTCATGCCGTCTGTAGGCAACGAATTCTATAAATACGCTAGGAGCGATTCATGAAAACGGTCTGGAGTTACCTCAAACGCTGGGGCCTGCCGCTGCTGCGCCAGTTCAATCAGGCGCTACCCGTACTGGTGCTGCTGGGCGTGGTGTTCTTGCTGATCGCCATCTGGTGGCTGGGGCCACAGTGGACCTGGCGTGAGCACCAGCCGCTGGCCGACTTGGCGATGCGGGTCTCGGCCAGTGTGGTGGTGATCGTAGCGCCGCTGCTGGTCTGGGCGTGGCGTGTGCGGGAGCGTTACCAGCGTTTGCAGGTCGAACGCCAACATGAGGTTGCCCTACAAGCCGACCCCTGCCTGCCTTATGTCGAAGCGCAGGAGCGGGCTCTGGATCGCAGCCTGGGCAACCTGCTGAACAATATGGAGCGCCGCCGTTCGCTCTATCAACTGCCGTGGTACCTGGTGATGGGCGAGGAGAACGCGGGCAAGACCAGCCTGATCACGCGCTCCAACCAGAGCTTTGCTTTATCCCATGTGACCAAGGCCGGGGTCAGGGTGCACCAGGAAGAGCAACTGGCCTATCCGGTGGATTGGTGGATCGGTGACGAGGCGGTGTTGATCGATCCTCCGGGGGAATTTCTCAGCCACCCGGAGTCGACGGCCAGTGATGAGGAGCAGTCGGGCGCGGAGGGCAAGGTCAAACCGGTGCTGCCCACTGGCGCCCATGCGCGCCTTTGGTCGCATCTGCTCGACTGGCTGACGCGCAACCGCAGCCGTCGGGCATTGAACGGCGTGGTGCTGGTGATCGATGTGCAGGCCTTGTTGGCGCAACGTCCCGAACAACGCAAGGCCCACGCCAACCTGCTGCGCACCCGGCTGTTTGAGCTGACGCGGCAATTGGGCACGCGCCTGCCGGTGTACGTGACGCTGAGCAAGTTCGACCTGCTGGAAGGTTTCGAAGAGTTCTTCGCCCGCTTGTCGCGCAGTGGGCGCGAAGACCTGTTGGGCTTCACCTTCAGCCTGGACGCGGTGGATGATTTCGATGCTTGGCTGGCGGAACTGACACGCCAATACCAGGCCTTTGTCGTCTGCCTGAGCGAGCAAGTTTTCGACGGCGTCAGGGAGTCGTGCACATTGTTTGAGCGCGATCGCTTGCAGGCGCTGGCGCACCAGGTGGCGGGCCTGCGCCCGGCGCTGTTTGGCTTCTTGAGCGAAATGCTTGGCAGCGATCGTTTCACCACCCCGGCGTTGGTGCGCGGGCTGTATTTCTCCTCGGTGCTTCAGAAGGGCACCCTGAGCAACGCTTTCGTCAAAGAAGCGGGGCAAGCCTATCAACTGCCGCCACCGCCACTCGAGGTCAAACCGGCCGGGGGCACGGCGATTTACTTTGCCCAGCAACTGTTCCAGCGAGTGATTTACCCCGAAGCGGGGCTGGCGGGCGACAACATCAAGGTGGCCCGCAGCAAACGGCGGCTGCTGATCGCAGGGTTCAGCGTCGCGTCCCTCGGGTGTTTAGTGACCATCGGCACCTGGCAGTTTTACTTCAACATCAACCGCGACAAAGCGGCCACCGTATTGGCCAAGAGCCAGGAGTTCAGTGAGCGGGACATCGACGCCAAGGTCGACACCACCGGCCGCAACTTGCTGGTGCCGCTGGACCAGATTCGCGATGCAGTGCTGGTCTACGGCGACTATCGCCAAGCGTGGCCGTTGTTGTCGGATATGGGGCTGTATCAGGGGAGGGCGATCGGCCCCACCGTGGATAAGGCGTACCTGAATCTGCTGTCCAAGCGCTTCCTGCCGGCGATTGCCAGCGGTGTGCTGGATGCGATCAATACCGCGCCTGCGGGCAGCAATCAGCAACTGGCAGCCTTGCGCGTCTACCGCATGCTTGAAGAGCGGCAAAACCGCCGCCCGGCCATTGTCGAAGAGTGGGTCGCCAAGCAGTGGCAGCGCGCCTATCCAGGCCAGGGTCAATTGCAGGTCGATCTGATGGGCCACCTGGGCTACGCACTGAAATACGCCGACGCCGACCTGCCGCATTACCGTGAACGCATTGCCCAGGTGCAACAGCAATTGCGCCAGTTGCCCATGGCCGAACGGGTCTACATGAGCCTGAAACAGGACGCTCTGGAGCGCTTGCATCGCCCGCTGGACCTGCGCAATGAGGTCGGCCCAGCGTTCGATATCGTTTACCGCCCGCTGAACACCGATCAAGAGGGCAGCGGCCTGCAGTTGCCACCGCTGCTTACCGCCAAGGGCTTCAAGGACTACTTCGAGCCCGGCACCGACGGCATCATCGAACTGGCCATGATCGACCAATGGGTGCTCGGCGAACGGCAGCGCCTGGACTACTCCGATGAAGACCGCAAAATTCTGACCCAGCGCATTCGCGCCCTGTACAGCGCCGACTATGTGGACAGCTGGCGGCGGGCACTGAATCAGTTCGCGGTCACCGATTTCGGCGACCTCAGCCACGGTGTGGCCGTGTTGGAACAAGTCACCGGCCCGGCCGCACCGCTGCGGCGCCTACTGGAAACCTTGCGCGACAACAGCGTGATTTACCCGGCCGTGCCTTTGGCCGAAGGACAAGCACCGCTGGCGCTGGACAAGGTATCGGACGGCCAACAGCAGGCCGCTGGTATTCGGCGCGCGTTCTCCAGCCTGGCCGAACTGATCACCGCGCAAGGCGAACAGCCGTCCTATTACGAAGAAACCCTGCGCTCAGTCAGCGCCGTCTACGACTATGCCAAGGCCGTGCACGACAATCCCGACCCCGGTAAAGCCGCCCTTAAAACCGTGCTCAATCGCTTCTCCCTGGGCGGTGCCGACCCGATCGCCAACCTGCAACGCGTCGCCGTGGGTCTGCCCGAACCGCTGAACCAACAGGTCAAAAAGCTCGCCGACCAGACCTCGCAGGTGCTGGTGATTGCCGCCCTGCGCGAGCTGGAGAAACGCTGGGACAGTGAGATCTATAGCTTCTACCGCGACCGCCTGGCGGGCCGTTACCCGTTCAAGGCCAGCGGCGAGGACGCCTCGCTGGAGGACTTTGAGGCGTTCTTTGGTCCACAAGGGCGCCTGCAGCAATTCCACGATCAGTACCTGAACGTGTTCCTCAAGGACAACCTCGATGTGCTGTACTCCGACAGCCTCGGCGGCTACCTGGTGCGCAGTGACGTGCTGGAACAGCTGAAAAAGGTCGAGCGCATCCGCGACACCTTCTTCAACCATCGCGGCCACCTGGCCGTGCAACTCACCATCGAACCCCTGGCCCTGAGCGCCACCCGCCTGAGCAGCATGCTCAGCGTTGATGGCCAACTCATCCCTTACCAACACGGCGCGCCGCAACGCACCGGGCTGGTGTGGCCCAACAGCCTGGGCAACACCAATGGCAGCCAACTGACCCTGGTGCACAGCACCGGCAACACCGCCAGCCTGAGCTATCGCGGGCCGTGGTCGTTGTTCCGCCTGCTCAGTCGCGGGCACCTCAATGGAAGAACCGACACCAGCGTGGACCTGACCTTTTCTGTCGCCGAGGGACTGATGCGTTATCGGATTGGGGCGGAGAAGGCTAACAACCCGATTACCCAGCGCAGTTTTGAGGGATTTGTGTTGCCGAGGACGTTGCTGGAAGAGCGCGGCAGAAAAAAAGCTACTGACAGCGTCACGCAACGGTAAGGAGTTCCGCATGATGGATAAGACCGATCGAGTCCGCAGCTTGAACTATTCGACTCAGGCCCTGGAGCAATTGGAAGTGTGCCTGCCTTTGCTGAGCCAGAACCTTCCCGGTATTCGTATGGCCCACACGTTTGTAGCGAAGCAACTGCATGACAGCGTGAAGTTCCTGCTACCCAACTGTGCCGAGTTGGTCGACATGAGCGAGCTGCGCCAGGCGCATGTCGATATGGCTCGCCTGCCGTATCCAGTGGTAGCCCTTGAAGCCCCCTGGGTCTGGCCGGACGGAGCCGGTGGTAACAAGCACGGTGGCATCCGCTCATCCAAGCGTATCGCCCTGTGCTTGACCATGTCCCCGGAAGTCGCCAATTGGTTGCCGGATACCCGGGGCTTCCTACAGGAAGAGCACGGCGGGGTGATCGTTATCCCGCTGTACTGGGAGGATCGTACCGGGCTTTGGAAGCTGCCCATGGGCGGCGCCTTTGTGCCCCATGACAACGAAGTCAGTGACTACTCCCCTGGCGAGGCCGGCCTGACCAATCAGCTATTGACCGAACCCTACATCGCCGCCGGGTTGCCGCTAAGCAAACTGCGCCAGTTTCGCGTATCGCCGTTCCTGCTGTTGCCGGAGATTGCAGCAGAAGCGCTGGAACACTCTTGCGGAGCAGAGGTGGCCGCGAGAGTCCTGTCCGATACCCGTGATGAAGTATCAATGCTGTTGCAGACAGGCGTGGTGCTCAACTGCGCCAATGTCACCACAGCAGAGATCGCCGCACCGAAGTTGATCAATCGCAAGCGCCAGGGAAAAGGAAAGCCGCCGTTCTTCAGCTATCGCGTACTTCAGATCAGCGCTCCACGTGCAACCGGCACTTCAAGTGGCGGTGGACAGCATGCTTCGCCGCGCGCGCATCTGCGGCGTGGGCATGTTCGAAGGTTGGAGGAGAAGACTGTGTGGGTACGGCCGGCGATGGTTAATGCTGGGGCAGCGGCGGCGGTTGGGCAGGTGGAGAAAGAGTACTCCATCACACCCATGGTTTCCGGTGGCTAGGCGTGTGTTGTGGGGGAGAGCACTTTGCTTGGGAAACAGCTCGAATAGTAGCTGCATGATGATCGGCGCAGCAGAATACCCAAGTCTGCGCTGCGAGCATGGGCTTAAGCTAATTCTGATTTTTCACTCAAATACCTGCCCCAATGCTCCATCATGACCCGACGCTCTTCGAAAAGGTCTCCCCGCGCATAGGCTGCCTCGATGCTTTATGTAGATGCTAGGGGTTTTCATGGTGGCGGCCCAGGCGCTTTGGCAGGGGAAAGAATTTTCAGGCAGGGGGGTTGACCACGCTTTTTAATACTGTACTATTCGCCTCCCGCTAACGAGCAGCTTGATGTTGTTCTTGGCTTAAGTAGTTGATTTTGTTGAAAAATCAGAAACTTTTAAGGTTGCAATTTGAAATGATGCGCTGTAAGATGCGCGCCTCGGTTGAGACGAAAGCTCTTAACCAACCGCTCTTTAACAACTGAATCAAGCAATTCGTGTGGGTGCTTGTGGAATCAGACTGCTAGTCAACAGATTATCAGCATCACAAGTTACTCCGCGAGAAATCAAAGATGTAACCAACGATTGCTGAGCCAAGTTTAGGGTTTTCTCAAAACCCAAAGATGTTTGAACTGAAGAGTTTGATCATGGCTCAGATTGAACGCTGGCGGCAG
>NZ_JAGYGN010000038.1:0-50152 GCF_019947515.1 Pseudomonas sp. A-B-19 | reverse complement strand
TACGGGCCAGCTGGAAGGCATCAACAATCGAATCAAGGTCATTAAGCGGATGGCGTACGGTTACCGGGACAGCGAATTCTTTTTCATGAAGATCAAGAGCGTCTTTCCCGGTAATCCGTGAAGAACCTTTTTTATTGGGGATCGATCAACGGCCATTCGGCCAGCGCCCGATAACGGCCCTTGTGGGATTCGAACAGGGTGAATCGGTCGGCACGCAGGAAGAATTCAGGCGGTGTCGCGGACTCCGGCACCGGCGCCCGATACTGCCGTGCCAGGGTCAGGTGCGGACGGTATTCCCTGGGTGCTTGCTCCAGCCCGAACGGCAACATCGCCTGTTCCAGGGCATACACCAGGCGCAGCAATGCCGGGGACGCCTGCTGCGGCGCGAGCACCAGCGCCCCTGCCCTGCGCCACACGTCCAGCCGATCCAGCACCACCGTCAAGCGCTCGCCCGGGGTACGGATGGACGCAGCAGCGGCGCAGAGCTCGGCGATCTGCGCCACACCCACTGCGCCCAAAAATTTCAGCGTCAGGTGAAAGTTATCCGCTGGCACCGGCCGTCCGCTGCGCAGTTGCAGCGCACTGCGCCATTGTGCGATATCCCGGCGCAGGGCCGGGGCGCAGTTCAGCGCAAAGAACAGGCGTTTGAACGGCTCGCGGGTTTCGTCGTTCATGCCGGGCACCTCGTGGGAAGACTGCCTGAGTGTACTCAACACTCGCGTGCCGGCCAGCGCATTTCTGGCGCCGTGCGGCAGGCGCGTTATAGTTTTAGCATCCCGCAATACCGGAGGGGGCCATGCGACAGATCATCAGCAAAGAGCCATGGTGGGCCACGCCACCCGAGCCAGGTCAGGATGAACTCAAGCTGGAATGGGGCTGGCTGGTGCATTACAACGAAGGTGAGCCGCGCTTCGAGTTCATCCACGAGCGGCCGACGGACGACGAGATCCGCCAGCGCAAGAGTTGCAGGATCACCCCGCCGCCGGAGTGATCCCACTTGCGGCATCAGGCCTGGAGCAGTACTTCGAACCCACCGTAGACCATGCGCTGGCCATCGAAGGGCATCGGATTGACGTTCGGCTGCATGCGCGGGTCTTGCATCATCTTGTCCATCCCGGCATTTCGGGTGGCCTTGTCCGGCCAGATGATCCAGCCAAAGGCCACGGTTTCGTCTTCCTTGAGCTTCACTGCCAACGGGAACGAGGTGACCTTGCCTGGCGGCACGTCTTCGCCCCAGCATTCGACCACGCTCAAGGCACCGTTTTCCTTGAAGATCGAGGCGGCGATTTCGGCGTGTTTAATGTATTGCTGACGGTTGGCGGTGGGTACGGCAGCGATAAAACCATCGACGTAAGACATGAGTTTTTCTCCTTGGGTCATGGGGTGTGCTGCAGGTTAGTCGGTTGCGCGGGCGTCCGATCGACAGTGCCGGCGCTCAAACCGACCGGCGGTTGTGCGCTGCCGCCCAGGCTGCCTTCGATCTGCGCCGCCATGGAAAGCGTGGCGGCCATGACGCCGCTGGTCGGGCTCTGCACCAGTTTGATCCAGGCCTTGTCGAAGGTATTGCCCAGGCTACGGCGAATCAGCGCCTCGCTATCGGGCCGGTCAAAGGCCTGGATGAATGCGCGAATGCCCGCCACCCCTAGCGTGATCAAGCCACCGGCCAGTTTCCCGGTCGCTGCGGCCACGGCGCTGGCGGCCCCGCGCGGGGCCATCTCGGCTTCCATCCGCCGGCTGGCGCGCCTGGCCACCGGCGCCATCGCGGTGTCGGTCGAGCCCACTCCCTTGTCGCCACCGGCCTTATGGACTTTGTCGATCAGCGCGGCGAAGGCCGGCAAGGAGTTCAGCGGTTCGGTGTGTACGACCTGGTACAACGAGGCGTCCCTCGTCGGCGGAGGCCCAAGGGCGATGGCCGGGACTTTCTGGATGCGCCCGTTGAGCTGGGCCATCGGCACGCCGTGGCGGTCGGAGATTTTCTGCAGCTCTTCCTTGAGGATGTCGACATAGAACGCCGCTGCCAGACTGAGAATCGCATCGGGATCGATTTCCACGGCCGCCGGGGCCAGGACCTTCTCCTGATAGGCTTCGAGCAGGTACGCCGCCAGGCGTTTTTCCACGGCGTCCTGCTCACCCTTGGCGCTGATGGTGTACCAGCTGACCTTCATCGACAGCCATTCCTGGGTCCAGTAACTGCTGAACCACGGTATGAAATTCTGTTCGGTCAATTCATAGACCCGTGTGCGCCAGTAATCCATGGCGCCGCGGGCGTAGATTCTGCTCTGCTCGGTGGCAGCCTGCGACGCGGTAACGATCTCCCGGTCCACTTGTTGCCAGGTGCTTGCAGGAATGGTGACCGGTGTGACTTCCACCGGCGCACGCGGCGGTGTGGCGCACCCTGCCAACACCACCAGCACGGCAACGATCAGCGAACGCAGGCTCACGATGGCGGCTTCCTGCAGTTGGCACCGGGCGAAATGCCCGGCACGCGAAACCTTCCGTTTCAGTATAGGTGGCGGTGTCCCGGAGCCCGCGAAAGAGCCCGCATCAACAGTGAAAAAAACACCATCACTCGCATCGATAATCACCATCGCCGCGATTGCCTTCCGTTTGATGGCCGTCAGCGTAGGATCGATCCCAAGCCAACACGAAACCCCGAATCGGAGGGGGACATCATGCTGATCCATTTGCTGACCTGCCTGGCTCTGACGGCTTTCACTTTGAGCGTATTTTCCTGGTACGTCCTGAGCGAGGAGCAAACATCATGATTCCCACGGTCACCCTCGCCGTACGCTTCCCGGTGTTCGGCAACAATTTCTACGCACAGAAATTCGAGTCACGTAAAAAGTTGACTCTGCTGTTCGACGAGAAGTTCGAGGCGTTGCTGATCCCCGCAGCCGATCATCACTTCAGCAACGAAGTGGTCGGGCTCAATGATCAGTTCCGTTTCTTGAATGACGTGCTGGTCGGGCATCTGCTGGATGTAGAAGTGGCAAAAGGCTCGGCCCGTTCGTTCGGGTTCTGACAGCGACCGCCGGTCGCCGGGCACGGACGGCAACCGCTCACAGCGTTCGCTGGCTATTGCCGATCCCCTTGGCAATATCGATCCCCCAATCCATCGCCGCTTCCATGTCCAGCATGTGCGGCCGCGGGTCATGGTTTTCATCGATGACGGTGCCGTCCGGCCAATAGACACCGATGAACATGCCCAACGAACCGTCCTTCAATATCTCGGCTTTGACCTTGATGCTGCATCCGTTCGATAGCGTTTCCTTGTGCTCCATATGGCGCTCGGTCATGACTGCATTGCTCCCCTGACTGAATTCAAACCCTATTGGCCATGCTAGCTCAGCCCTCCGGAGCGCGCCGATTGGCAGGACCGGAGGCCAGCCCTGACAGCGGCGCAATGCCACCTATACTCAAATCCACCTCCCTTCAGGGGACCTGCACGTTCAACAATAAAAAGCAGAGGTGGAACATGGTCTGGCAGCAAGTCTACGATCCGTTCGGTAACCCGGTGCTTTCTACACTCATGGCGGCTGTGCCGGTGGTGGTGATGTTGGCGTCCCTGGCGTTTTTCCATGTCAAGGCGCACCTGGCGGCGTTGCTCGCCCTGGCCTCGGCCTTACTGATCGCGATCTTCGCCTTCGGCATGCCGGCGAACATGGCAGGTACCGCGGCGCTGTTCGGTGCAGCCAACGGTCTGCTGCCGATTGGCTGGATTGTGTTGAACATCATCTTCCTGCACCGCCTGACCACCGAGAACGGCTCGTTCAAGGTCTTGCAAGACTCCCTGGCGCGCATCACCGATGACCGGCGCCTGCAATTACTCCTGATCGCTTTCTGCTTCGGTGCGTTTTTCGAAGGCGCGGCCGGTTTCGGTACGCCGGTGGCGGTGACCGGGGCAATTCTGATCGGGCTGGGTTTTTCGCCGCTCGCCGCTTCAGGGCTGGCGCTGATCGCCAACACCGCCCCCGTGGCGTTCGGCGCCCTCGGCACGCCGATCATCACCCTGGCCAGGGTGACCGGGCTGGACGAAATGGAGCTGTCGATGATGGTCGGCCGACAGTTGCCATTCTTTTCGGTGCTGGTGCCATTCTGGCTGATCTGGGCCTTTGCCGGCTGGCGCAAGATGCTGGAAATCTGGCCGGCGATCCTGGTGGCCGGGGTCAGTTTTGCCGTGCCGCAGTTCCTGGTGTCCAACTATCACGGGCCGATGCTGGTGGACGTGATCGCCGCACTGATTTCCATGGCCTGCCTGGCCGGCTTCCTCAGGGTCTGGAAACCGGCCACCGTGCACACCTCCGCGGCGCTGTCCGGCCGGGTCGACAACTCGAAGATCGACGCCGAGCACGACGAAAAGCCTGTACCGACTGCAACCTTCGCCGACGAGGCAAAACCGGCGGTGATGCGCGCATGGATGCCGTGGATCATCCTCACCGTCTTCGTGTTCATCTGGGGCACGCAAGGCTTCAAGAACACCTTCGACACCCGCCCTGCCATCGACCCGCAAACCAGTGCCGCCAAGCTCGACCCTCAGGGCAAACCGATGCGCGAGGCCAACCCGGTGTTCGCGCCGGTCCTGACCTTCACCACCCTGCACTTGCAGGTCGAGAAAGTCCCTCCCGTGGTGCCCGCGCCGAAAACCGAAGAGGCGGTGTACAAGTTCACCTGGTTCACCGCCACCGGCAGCGGCATTCTGCTGGCGGCGATTGTCGGCGGCTTGCTGATGGGGTACTCGATACCACAACTGATTCGTCAGTACCTGCGCACCTTGTGGGTGGTGCGCTACTCGCTGACCACCATTGCGGCGATGCTCGCGCTGGGCTTCCTCACGCGCTACTCGGGCCTGGATGCGACCATGGGCCTGGCCTTCGCCGCGACGGGCATCTTCTATCCGATGTTCGGTACCTTGCTCGGCTGGCTCGGCGTAGCGTTGACCGGTTCGGACACGGCTTCCAACGTGCTGTTCGGCGGCTTGCAACGGGTGACGTCCGAGCAGTTGGGCATGAGCCCGGTGTTGATGGCCGCCGCCAACAGCTCCGGCGGGGTCATGGGCAAGATGGTCGATGCCCAGTCGATCGTGGTCGCCTCCACCGCCACCCGCTGGTACGGCCATGAAGGGGAAATCCTGCGCTACGTGTTCTTCCACTCGATTGTGCTGGCGATCCTGGTCGGCGGGCTGGTGACGCTGCAGGCCTATGTCGCGCCGTTCAGCCACATGGTGGTAGGCGGACATTGAGTCGAGTACAAGCGTAATTCTGCGTAAACCTGATCCTCTGTGGGAGCGAGCTTGCTCGCGATGACTGTGTCACATTCGACAGAGATGTCGACTGAGCCACCGCTATCGCGAGCAAGCTCGCTCCCACAGTGGGCGGTGGTACGTCGAGCAGACAACGATCCCATGGACAGTCGGCTGTATCGGGCCAATGATTAAGGTCAGTGGCCTCCAGCGAGAATCGTGACCCCATGAACATTCTCTACGATGAACGCGTTGACGGCGCCCTGCCCGACGTCGACAAACAGGCGCTGTTGCACGCCCTGCAAACCCGCTTGCCGAATCTGGAAATCCTGCACCAGCAGGAGGAACTCAGGCCCTACGAATGCGACGGACTGTCGGCCTATCGCACCACGCCGATGCTGGTGGTGCTGCCCCGCTATATCGACGAAGTGCAAGGGGTACTGCGCGTCTGCCATGAGCGGCACGTCCCCGTGGTAGCCCGTGGCGCGGGCACCGGTTTGTCCGGCGGGGCACTGCCCCTGGAGAAAGGCGTGCTGCTGGTAATGGCGCGCTTCAACAACATCCTGGGCATCGACCCCGCCGCCCGTACCGCACGGGTTCAGCCCGGTGTACGCAATCTGGCGATTTCCCAGGCGGCGGCACCGTTCGGCCTGTATTACGCGCCGGACCCTTCCTCGCAAATCGCCTGCTCCATCGGCGGCAACGTCGCGGAAAATGCCGGTGGCGTGCATTGCCTGAAGTACGGTCTGACGGTGCACAACGTGCTCAAGGTCGACATCCTCACCATCGATGGCGAGCACCTGAGCCTGGGCTCCAACGCCCTCGACGCCCCCGGTTTCGACCTGCTGGCGCTGTTCACCGGCTCCGAAGGCCTGCTCGGGGTGATCACCGAAGTCACGGTCAAGCTGCTGCCCAAACCGCAGACCGCCAAAGTGCTGCTGGCAGCGTTCAATTCCGTGGAAAAAGCCGGGCGCGCCGTTGGCGACATCATCGCCGCCGGCATCATCCCCGGTGGCCTGGAAATGATGGACAACCTGGCCATCCGCGCCGCCGAGGACTTCATCCACGCCGGTTATCCGGTGGACGCCCAGGCCATTTTGCTGTGCGAACTCGATGGCGTCGAAGCCGACGTCAGCGATGACTGCGAGCGGGTGCGCCAGGTGCTGCAACAGGCCGGCGCCATCGAACTGCGCCAGGCCAGGGACGAAGCCGAACGCGTGCGTTTCTGGGCCGGACGCAAGAATGCCTTCCCGGCGGTGGGCCGCCTCTCGCCGGACTATTACTGCATGGACGGCACCATCCCCCGTCGCGAACTGCCCGGCGTGCTGCACGCCATCGCCGAACTCTCGAACGAGTACGGCCTGCGGGTGGCCAACGTGTTCCATGCCGGCGACGGCAACATGCATCCGCTGATTCTGTTCGACGCCAATCAACCCGGTGAGCTGGACCGCGCCGAAGCCCTGGGCGGCAAGATTCTGGAGTTGTGCGTGAAAGTCGGCGGCAGTATCACCGGTGAACACGGCGTGGGTCGCGAGAAAATCAATCAGATGTGCGCACAGTTCAACAGCGATGAGCTGACCCTGTTCCATGCCATCAAAGCCGCCTTCGATCCGAGCGGCCTGCTCAACCCCGGCAAGAACATCCCGACCCTGCACCGCTGCGCCGAATTCGGTGCCATGCACGTGCATGGCGGTCAACTGCCCTTCCCTGAGCTGGAGCGTTTCTGATGCACGGCCCTGCAGATTTCGATGACAGCCCGTCACTGCTGGAACAGGTCAATCAGGCGCTGGAAAACGCTACGCCGTTGCGCATTCAGGGATCCAACAGCAAGGCCTTCCTGGGGCGCACCACGGCCGGGGAAATTCTCGATACCCGTGCGCACCGGGGCATCGTCAGTTACGACCCGACTGAACTTGTGATCACCGTCCGCTGCGGCACACCGTTGTCCGAACTGGCGCAAGTGCTGGACGCCGCGCAACAGATGCTGCCCTGTGAGCCACCGTCCTTTGGCGATGGCGCCACCGTCGGCGGCATGATCGCCTGTGGGCTGTCCGGGCCACGGCGCCCGTGGGTCGGTTCGGTGCGGGACTTCATTCTTGGCACGCGGGTCATCACCGGGCAAGGCAAGCTGTTGCGCTTCGGTGGCGAGGTGATGAAAAACGTCGCCGGCTACGACCTGTCACGCCTGATGGCCGGCAGTTACGGCAGCCTCGGGCTGATCACCGAAGTCTCGCTCAAGGTGCTGCCAAAACCCCGGCAAGCCTTGAGCATCAGCCTGGAAATGGACGCCGAGCGGGCCTTGTTGCGCCTGGCGGAATGGGGCCAGCAGCCGCTGCCGATCAGCGCCGCCTGTCACGACGGTTCACGCCTGCACCTGCGGCTTGAGGGCGGTGAGGGATCGGTGGCGGCAGCCCATGAGCGCCTCGGTGGCGAGCAACTGGACGCTGGCTGGTGGGACGATCTCAACGAACAGCGCTTGGGTTTCTTCGATGAAGACCAGCCGCTTTGGCGCCTGTCCCTGCCGCACAACACGCCGTGCCTGTCGCTGCCGGGTCGCCAATTGATCGACTGGGGAGGCGCCCAGCGCTGGCTGAAATCCGATGCCGACGCGGCGTTCATCCGCCAGGTGGTCGACGAGGTCGGCGGCCATGCCACCTGCTTCAGCCACGACCTGACCGACACCCCGTTCCATCCGCTGCCGCCAGCACTGATGCGTTATCACCGCAACCTGAAGCAGCAACTCGATCCACGGGGCATCTTCAACCCCGGACGCCTGTACGCGGAGCTTTGAACCATGCAGACGACCTTGAGTGAAAGCGCCAGCCAGCTGCCCCGCGCCGCAGAAGCCGAAAGCATCCTGCGCACCTGCGTGCACTGCGGCTTCTGCAATGCCACGTGCCCGACCTATCAATTGCTCGGCGATGAACTGGACGGACCGCGGGGGCGCATCTACCTGATCAAGCAAGTGCTGGAAGGCAACGACGTCACGCAAAAGACCCAGCAGCACCTGGATCGCTGCCTGTCGTGCCGCAACTGCGAAACCACCTGCCCGTCGGGCGTCGATTACCACAACCTGCTGGACATCGGTCGCGCGGTGGTCGATGCGGCGGTGCCGCGCCCGCTCGGTCAGCGTCTGTTGCGCGAGGGGTTGCGGCAGACCGTGCCCCATCCAGAACTGTTCAAGAGCCTGGTCAATAGCGGTCAGGTGTTCCGCGCGCTGCTGCCCGGCACCCTGCAAAGCAAGTTGCCGCGCAATGTCTACCCGGCCAAGCCGCGGCCCATGACCCTGCGTGAGCGTCAGGTGCTGATGCTTGAAGGTTGCGTGCAACCCAGCCTGTCGCCCAACACCAATGCCGCGGCGGCGCGGGTGCTGGACCGGTTGGGGATCAGTGTCATCGCAGCCCGCGAAGCCGGTTGCTGCGGCGCCGTGGACTACCACCTTGGCGCCCAGGTCGCCGGCCTCGATCGTGCCCGGCGCAACATCGACGCGTGGTGGCCGGGCATCGAAAAAGGTGCCGAAGCGATTGTGCAGACGGCCAGCGGTTGCGGCGCCTTCATCAAGGATTACGGCCATCTGCTCGCCAGCGACCCGGTCTATGCCGACAAGGCAAAAAAGGTCAGCGCGCTGGCCCGGGACCTGGTGGAAGTGTTGCGCGACGAGCCACTGGAAAAACTTGGCATCCACGCCTCCCAACGCCTGGCCTTCCATTGTCCCTGCACCTTGCAGCACGGACAGAAACTCGGCGGTGCCGTGGAAGCGCTGCTGACCGGACTCGGTTTCAACCTGACACCCGTCCCCGACGGGCACCTGTGCTGCGGCTCGGCGGGCACTTATTCGCTGACCCAGCCCGAACTGTCGCGGCAGTTGCGCGACAACAAGCTCAACGCCCTGGAAAGCGGCCATCCCGAGGTGATTGTCACGGCCAACATCGGCTGCCAGACGCACCTCGACGGCGCGGGCCGAACCCCGGTGCGGCACTGGATCGAACTGGTCGAAGCCGCCCTGCCTTAACCCAATTCCGGAGATGCCCATGAACAGCAAAGCCGTCCTGAGCCAGACCGAAGTCAGCCAGATCATCAAAGCCGCCCGCGCCGAAGCACAGGCCAATCAGTGGGCCGTGACCATCGTGGTAGTCGATGACGGCGGCCACCCGCTGGCCCTCGAACGCCTCGACGGCTGCGCGCCGAGCAGCGCGTACATCGCCACCGAAAAGGCGCGCACCTCGGCCCTCGGGCGGCGTGAAACGAAAAGCTATGAGGACATGGTCAACGCCGGGCGCTACGCGTTCCTGTCAGCACCGTTGCTGACTTCACTTGAGGGGGGCGTGCCGATCGTTTTCGATGGCCAGGTGATTGGCGCTGTCGGTGTCTCTGGCGTCAAGCCCGAGCAGGATGCGCAAGTGGCCAAGGCCGGGGTGCAGTGCGTGAAATGATGCTTTGGGATCACCCTGGATCCCTGTAGGAGCGGGCTTGCCCGCGAAGACGGCGGCACATCCGATACTTTTGTGCCAGACACACCGCTTTCGCGGGCAAGCCCGCTCCTACAGGGGGCGTGTTGAACCAGACGAGAGGAGCCGTATCATGAACCGCCTCACTGCCAAAGACTTTGCCCCCGAACTGCTGGAACTGTACGACTACTACGCCCACGGCATGATCAACCGCCGGGAGTTTCTCGATCGCGCGGCGTTGTTCACCTTCGGCGGATTGACCGCTGGAGCCCTGCTCGCCGCGCTAAGCCCCAACTATGCGCTGGCCGAGCAGGTCGAGTTCACCGATCCGGACATTGTTCCCGAATACATCACCTACCCGTCGCCCAAGGGTCACGGCCAGGTTCGCGGTTATCTGGTGCGTCCGGCCAAGGCCACCGGCAAGGTTGCGGCGGTGGTGGTCGTGCACGAAAATCGCGGGCTCAACCCCTACATCGAAGACGTGGCCCGACGTCTGGCCAAGGCCGGTTTCATCGCCCTCGCCCCTGACGGCCTGAGTTCGGTCGGCGGTTATCCCGGCAATGACGACAAGGGCCGCGAACTTCAGGCCACGGTCGACCCGGAAAAGCTGATGAACGACTTTTTCGCCGCCGTCGAGTGGATGATGAAACACCCCGCCGCCACTGGAAAAGTCGGCATCACCGGGTTCTGCTACGGCGGTGGCGTGACCAATGCCGCTGCCGTGGCCTATCCGGAACTGGGGGCCGCCGTATCGTTTTATGGCCGTCAGCCAACGGCCGAGGAAGTGCCACGGATCAGGGCACCGGTGATGCTGCACTACGGCGAACTGGATACGCGGATCAACGAAGGCTGGCCGGCCTATGAGAAAGCGTTGAAGGCCGGGGGCAAGACCTATGTGGCCTACTTTTATCCGGGCTGCAATCATGGCTTTCACAATGATTCGACGCCGCGCTATGACGAGGCGGCGGCGAAGCTGGCGTGGGAACGGACGTTGGGGTGGTTTCGCAAGTATCTGGTTTGACCAAAATTTGAGGCCGGCAGGACCGGCCTCTTCGCGGGCAAGCCCGCTCCTACAGGGGATTGGTGAACCTGTAGGAGCGGGCTTGCCCGCGAAGGCGATCTCAAGGCTGCCACGATTACTTCGGCTGAGCCACCGTCCGCAGATACGGCTTCAGGGTCTTGAAGCCATTCGGGTATTTCTTCTTCGCGTCTTCGTCAGACACCGAGGTCGGGATGATCACGTCTTCACCCGGCCGCCAGTTCACTGGCGTGGCGACGGTGTGTTTGGCGTTCAATTGCAGGGAATCGAGCAGGCGCAGCACTTCATCGAAGTTGCGCCCGGCGCTCATCGGGTAGATCAGCATGGCCTTAACCTTCTTGTCCGGGCCGACGATGAACACCGAACGCACCGTGGCGTTGTCCGCTGCCGTGCGCGCGCCGCCGCTGGCATTGGGATGGATCATGTCGTAGAGCTTGGCCACCACCAGGTTTTCGTCGCCGATCAGCGGATAGTTGACCGCCGCACCCTGGGTCTCGGCGATGTCACCGACCCAGCGGTTGTGGTCACTGACCGGGTCGACGCTGAGGCCGATGATCTTGGTGTTGCGCTTGTCGAATTCCGGCTTGAGTTTGGCCAGGTAGCCCAGCTCGGTGGTGCACACCGGGGTGAAATCCTTGGGATGGGAAAACAGGATGGCCCACCCGTCGCCGATCCATTGGTGAAAGTTGAGGGTGCCTTCGGTGGTGTCAGCGGTGAAATCCGGTGCTTCATCGCCAATACGGATAGCCATGTTCGATCTCCTTGCTGTGATGGACAGGGACGCCGTCAGGGCAGCGAATACGCTTTCAACGGCATGGACGCGAGACATTATAGGATAGGTTCCGGCACACGCCCGCCTGCGTTGGGTGAGTCGCTAGCCCACCAGCGCAATCAGTTGCTGACGCTGGGCGTCGGTCAGCATCGGGCCGAAACCGGCCTGGGCATTTTCCGCCATGTAGCGCGGGTTGCCGGTGCCCGGAATCACGCAGGTCACCGCCGAATGCGACAGCAGGAACTTCAGCGCCAGTTGCGGCCAGGTCTTGACCCCGACTTGCGCCGCCCAGCCTGGCAACGGCTTATCCTTCAGCCTGGCCAGCAGGCCGCCTCCGCCGAACGGCCGGTTGCAGATCACCGCTACCCCACGCTCACGGCACAACGGCAGCAGGCGATTTTCGACTGTGCGATCATCCAGGGCGTAGTTGATCTGCAAAAAGTCCAGTGGCTCGGCCTTGAGTACCGCTTCCACTTCTTCATAGGCCGATGCGGTGTAATGGGTGATGCCGATATAACGAATACGCCCTTTTTCCTTCCAGTGGCGCAGGGTCGGCAAGTGCGTCTGCCAGTCCAGCAGGTTGTGGATCTGCATCAGGTCGATCCGGTGGGTCTGCAACAGGGCGAAGGATTGCTCCATCTGCGCGATGCCTTCTTCGCGGCCCCGGGTCCACACTTTGGTGGCGAGGAACGCCGGTGAGCGTGGCTCATGGATCGACAGCAACTCACCGACGGTCTGTTCGGCGCGACCGTACATCGGCGAGCTGTCGATCAACTTGCCACCCTTGTCGAACAACGCATCGAGCACCGCGGGCAAGTCTTTGTAGCCCGGTTGCGCAGGCTCGACATCGAATCCGCGATAAGTGCCCAGCCCTACGATCGGCAAGGACTCGTTACTGGAAGGAATGGCCCGGGTCTGCATGGTCTTGCCTCCTGTTCCCGTCGACGACGCGGGTTGCGCGACCGCCGAACCAAACGTGAAGACCGCCGAAGCACCGGCAGCCAGCGTGAGTATTGCTCTACGGGTGTAACCCTCAGGATGGCTCATAAAACGCTTCTCACCAGTCGCACGGGTTCGGCCCGCTGAATCGACAATCCGGATAATCCGCACCAGCGGTCGATTGACTACACTCAGGATGCCTTGCGGCGCCAGCCACTTTCACTCCCCCGAGCAGTCAATGCCGCCCACTAACGTTAGTCGAATGTCACGCACCCTGGTGTTACTCGTCGTCATCGTCGCTGCGTTGTACCTGGCGCTGTGCGTGGCGCTGTTCGTGTTCCAGCGGGCACTGATTTATTACCCGCAACCGCGTACCGTCGGTAGTGCCGAGACACTGCTCACCCTGCCGATCGCCGACGCGCAGGTGCTGGTCTCCACCCGACCTCACGAAGGTCCCAACGCGCTGATTTATTTCGGCGGCAATGCCGAAGACGTCTCGCGCAACCTGCCCGGGTTCACCCAAGCGTTCCCTGACTACGCACTGTATCTGCTGCATTACCGCGGCTACGGCGGCAGTTCCGGCGCGCCTTGCGAAGAAGCCATTGCCCGCGATGCCATGAAGTTGTTCGATCTGGTGCATGCCACCCATCCGCATGTGGCGGTGGTCGGGCGCAGCCTGGGTTCCGGGGTTGCCGTGCGCCTTGCCAGCGAACGCCCGGCCGCGCGACTGGTGCTGATCACGCCCTACAACAGCCTCGAAGAGCTGGCTGCCCGTCAGTTACGCTGGTTTCCGGTGCACTGGTTGTTGAAGGACAAATACCAGTCCTGGCGCTACGCCGCCCGCATCACGGTGCCGACTCGGCTGATTGCCGCCGAGCACGACGAAGTGATTCCGCGACCGAGCACCGAGCGCTTGTATACACACTTCGCCAAAGGCGTGGCGTCACTGCAGGTGATACCGGGGACGGGGCATAACTCGATCGGCGACAGCCCTGAATACCTCAAGGCGCTGGGGGACGGGTTGTAACGGCAACACTGGACTTTGTGGCGAGGGGGCTTGCCATGACCGTTAATCCGAGAATTCGCCAGCGCCCAATAAAAACATATTTTTATGTCTATATTGATATTGTCGAACGTTTCCACTCTCAGAGGGTGCCGTCATGAATATCAAAACCCTGGCTTTGCTCCTGCTGGCTTTGTGTGCGCAACCGGTCTGGAGCCAAACGCCCGCCGCTTCACCCGCCGCTGCCGACAGCCCTGCGCTGACCACGCGCCTGGCCGAGCGTGACCTTTGGGTCGAACACATTTTCTGGATCAGAAACTACGCGTTGGCCAATCAATCCGCCGATAAAAAGCAAGCCAAAGTCGCGGCGGACCAGGTCGTCGACAACGCGACCAAAATCGCCAACAGCATCGCCCCGCTCTACGGCCAACCGGCGGCGGATCAACTGCTCAAGCTGCTGGCCGGTCACTGGGGCGCGGTGAAACACTACAGCGATGCCACCGTCGCGAAAGATGCCAAGGGCAAGCAGGCCGCCGTCACCGAGTTGACCAGCAATGCCAAGGCGATTGCGGCTTTCCTGGCCACCGCCAACCCCAATCTGCCTGAAGCCACACTGGTCAACATGCTGTCGGTCCATGGCGGTCACCACGTCGCCCAGATCGATGCGTTTGCCGCGCACGATTACGCCGGCGAAGCCCGTACCTGGGCGATGATGCGCACGCACATCCAGGCCCTGGCCGACGCGCTGACCGCGGCGCTGGTCAAGCAGTTCCCTGACAAGTTCTGATATCGCGCGAGGGCATCCCATGCTGGAAGGACTGGGCCGAACACAGCAAGACCTGCTCAATGCGCTGCTGCACCATGCAGGCGGCATGAGCATTGACGAGTTGGCTGAACATCTGGCCGTCACGCGCACGGCGATCCGCCAACACCTGGCGGCGCTGGAGCGTGACGGTCTGGTGCTGCGCGGCGACACCCGTCCAACGGGTCGTCGTCCGGAGCAGTTGTATCGGCTCACCGACCACGCGCGGGAGCAGTTCCCTCGCCACTATCGGCTACTGGCCAGCGTATTGCTTGATGAAGTGGCAGGCATCATCGGACCCGAAGCCCTGGCCTCGCTGATGCGCAGCGTGGGTCGCAAACTGGCTTTGGAGCGTGAACAACAGGTCGTGGACGAAGCCAGGATCGTCCAGCACATGAACCAGACAGGCTACGAAGCCGAGGTGTTTTTTCGCTCGGGAGGCACCCCGGAAATCGTTGCGCATAACTGCGTCTTCCATCGCCTGGCTGCCGAGCACCCGGTGGTCTGCCAACTGGACCTGGCCTTGATCGGCGCACTGGGCGGCGGTGAAGTCGAACACAGCGAATGCATGGTGCGCGGCGGGCATGTCTGTCGCTTCAGGCTGCGACCGAGAGAGGACCAGGATCCCGTTTAAACGGCGCACCACGCCTTCACCTTCGTCGAACGCATCGGCTGGACGACAAGCAGTTGCTTGTCCGCCGTGAACCTTGTGTCGAGTCACCAGTCATACCCAGCGCTTTCCCCCCACTCCTATCGTCGTCATCTCATCCGAGTTGCCCGTCCCATGCGCCAAACCGCCGTTGCCTTGCGCTTTCCTTCGCTGTGCCTGTTTTCCCTGCTCCCGTTTTTTGCCAGCCCCGCCCACGCCGATGGGCAACGGCAACTGGTCGATGCCATCAACGACTATCGCGCCCATCCGCAACGCTGCGATCGACGACCGACGCAACGTTTATCACCCCTGACACTCAAGTCGAACCTGGCCTTGCCTGTGGGCGTGGGCGGTGGGTTGCGGGACCGGTTAAAGGCTTCCGGCTATCAGGCAACCATGGTGCGCTCTATCCGCGTGGTGGGTGCACAGGATGCCGAGGAAGCCTTCGATATGTTCCAGGACGAGCACTGCGCCGCGCTGCTCGACAATCAATACGCCGACATCGGCGTCAGCCGCGCCGGGAGTGAGTGGCAAGTGGTGCTGGCGCGACCGGTGCTCGATGGGCAAACCGGCGACCCACGCAACGCCGGCCAGGCGTTGCTGGCGCAGGTCAACGCCGCCCGGGCAAGGCCGCGCCTGTGTGGTCGCCAGCGCTTCGCTGCCGCGCGGCCGCTGACCTGGAACGCCGCCCTCGGCGCCGCAGCCCAGGGTCATAGCAAGGCCATGGCCTACGGCAACTATTTCGCCCACCAGGACCCCGACGGCGACATGCCCTACGACCGGGCCAGGGCTGCCGGCTACCGTGGTCGGCAGATCGGTGAAAACATCGCCGCCGGACAAGGCTCACCGAGCAAGGCCATGGCCGGCTGGCTCGCCAGCCCCGGGCACTGCGCCAACCTGATGAACCCGATGTTCACCCAGGTCGGTGCCGCTTACGCCGCCAACGCCCGCAGCGACAACGGTGTGTACTGGACGATGCTGTTTGGCGCGCCCTGAGCCGCTGGCCAGACCCACCTTGCGGGCATTAAAAAGCCCGCACTGGGCGGGCTCGCGGGTGAGTGAAGTAGGTGGCCGGCGCTGGTCTCCGGCTTACAAGGTTTATCAGGCTTCCCACAAAAGAGCCGTGAATCTGTATTGGACCTCTTCTGCTTCACACGGCATAAGGGCTGGATCCCAGCGCGGGGATCTTTCTAACCGTGTACCCTTCGGAACGCGCCCCACGTCTCCTTGCTATCCTTTTGCGCATCAGTCTGCGTCTTCACCTACAAGGTTGAGGATAGCAAAACAGGCATGATTGCCAACCAGGCTTTTAGACCGATTTCGACCAGCAGAAAACATGGCAGGACGGAAAAATGCTATCGATCCAGGGATGGCGTTACATGGCACATCCAACATTGATGGTGCCTGACACGCCGCCTTCGCTGCGATGCGGCGACCCGACAAGCCAGCTCCTACAGGGATTGTGGCCAGACGTTAATGCCGGAAGCGACAAATAACCTTGTAGGAGCTGGCTTGCCAGCGAAGAGGCCGGCACAACCAACATCGGTGCCTCAGGCAGGCCGACGCACCACCCTCACCCTGCCGCTATCGCCGCCACCGCAGAACAACCGCTCTCCGCCATCGGACTCCAGCCCCGACACGCCGACGCCTTCCGGCATCTTGAGGCTTTCCAGCACTTCACCGGTTTGCGAGTCGATGCGCCGCAGTTCACTTTCGTCGCCCTCCCAGGTGCCATGCCACAGTGAACCTTGCACCCAGGTCACGCCGGTGACGAAACGGTTGGATTCGATGGTGCGCAGGATCTTGCCGGTCTCGGGATCGATCTGATGGATCTTGCGTTCCCGGTACTGACCCACCCACAACGTCCCTTCGGCCCAGGTCAGTCCCGAATCGGTGCCTGCGCCGGGGGCGGGAATCGTGGCGAGAATACGGCCGGTGCGGGGGTCGATCTTGTCGATACGGTCTTCGGCGATCTGGAACAGGTGCTCGCCATCGAACGCGGTGCCGGCATGGGCAGCGACATCGATCGAGCCCAGCACCTTGCCGCTTTGCGGGTCCAGGGCGTTGATTTTGCTGTTGCTGGCGAACCAGACCTTTTCGCCGTCCCAGGTGACGCCGCACACATGGTCGACATCGGCAAACGGGCCATATTCACGAATGATCTCAGCAGTTGCGTGTTTCATTCCGGCATTCCTCATTGGGGTTGGTGGCGTTCATCCTAGCCACCGGGCGGCGGTACCGGGAGTAACAAGGTCGTCGCGAATCCCGGCACGGGCGGTGTCATCCAGCGCCGCGCGCGACCACGGCCAAACCACTGCACCTTGCCCTCCTGCGCCAGTGTATCGAGTGTGCGCTGCACCGTGCGCTGGCTGGTGCCCAGCGCCAATGCCAGGGCGGAGCTCGACCACGACTCGCCATCGGCGAGACAGGCAAATACCGCGGCAAATTTTTCCTCGACCGGCGGTGCCAGTGTCACCACCTGCGTACACGCCGGTGATTGCAGGGCAAAACCGCGAGCCGTCGCGGTGATGCCGGCCAGGGGCTTGAGCGCTTGACGCAACCTGCCGATTTCCACGCGAAGCCGGACGCGATGGGATTCATCCGAAAGCTTCAAGCGGAACGCCCGGGCGATCAACGTTTCCCGCGCAACGTCGGCGGGCCACGCTTCGGCCAATGCGCGGGCAAGCATGAACAGAATCGGCCGCGTCGCAAGCGACACCGACATGCCACGGCCCCGCACAGCGTACCGGCAGGCATCCACCACCAGCGACGTGGAACCGAGCAACGCTTGAACTTCATCGAGCAACAACGGCCGTGCCTTACCCTGGGCAATCAGGCGTGCCGCGGGGGCATCGAGCAGGTGCGCAGCGTGTTCGACCTCGGCCATCAGCGCGATAATCCCCGCTTGACTGGCCGCTTGCCCGGCCCTCGTCAACGCGTCCCGTGCCGCGTTCGATTGCAGGCGTCGAATGGCAATACCCGCCAGTACCAGTTCATGGGTCGCACGCAATGCCGGCGGCAATCGCCCGGGATCGAGTTCGGCCAGTCGCTGCTGCGCCTCATCGAGATGACCGATCAGCAGTAACCGGCGGATTTGCAGATACCGTGCATGGGCGGCATTGACCCGGTCACCGTGGTGTTCAAGGGTGACCCGCGCCGATTCGAGCGACTTGACCGGCCACCCGAGTTCCCGCGAAGCCAGGGCGATTTCGGCCTCGGCCACCACACAGCGCGCACGGGCCAGCACTTCCCTGGGCGCAAAGGCCCGTTGCGCACGCTTGACCAGCGTCCGGGCCCGCACCAGATCGCCCAGTTGCGCCATGGCGATACCGCGCAGGGCCAGCGCCGGCGCATCGTCGCGCAAGGCCACACGGTCCAGTGCGCCCAGCGGATTGCCCGCCGCCAGCGCCTGTGCGGCTGCTGCGATCATCGAGTCCATCGAAATCCCGCCACACTTGTCACTCCCCTCATTCGATACCCGGGTTTAGTCTAAATCACGACCTTTCACCAGGAGCGTACAACGATGAACACGCACAATACCGCGACCCGGGAACAATGGCTGGCAGCACGCTTGCAACTGCTCGAAGCGGAAAAGGCCCTGACCCGACGCAGCGATGAAGTGGCCAGGCAACGCCAGGCATTGCCCTGGGTTCGCCTCGACAAGACGTATCGTTTCGATACCGACAACGGCAGCGCAACCCTGGCCGAGCTCTTTCAGGGGCGCTCGCAACTGCTGGTCTACCACTTCATGTTCGGCCCCGACTACACGGCCGGCTGCCCGTCCTGCTCAGCCATCGCCGATGGCTTCGAGCCCATCGTCGTCCACCTGGCGAACCACGACGTGACCCTGATGGCGATATCCCGCGCGCCGTTGGCGAAACTGCAGGCTTACAAGCGCCGAATGGGCTGGACTTTCCCCTGGGCTTCGGCCGCCGACAGCGACTTCACCGCCGACTTCAACGTCTACTTCACCGAAGCACAGCAGCGCGAAGGCTTGGTCGAATACAACTACCAGCGCGGCGGTCATGCCATGGACGCCAGTGAAGTACCGGAACCGGTGAAACAGTTCGCCGCGACCTGTGGCACCGATGCGCCGACCTATACCCGCGACAGGCCAGGACTGAGTACGTTTGTGCTGGAGGACGGCGAGATCTATCACACCTATTCCACCTACGCCCGGGGCCTGGACGGATTGTGGAGCATGTACCAATGGCTCGACCGCGCGCCCAAGGGCCGCAATGAAACGGGGCCCTGGTGGCGCCGGCATGATGAATACCAGTGAGCGCCAGCGGTGTCACTGACCGCCGATGAAGACGTTCGCCAGATTGTCCACTAGCGTCGTCAACGAACTCCCCTCGATTCATGAGCGATCCGGCAACAGTGTTTATCCCGCGAGCCGATATTTGCGTCCCCGCCAAACGCCTAATATCGGCTCTACCCAAGTGAGCAAACCCAATCAGATGCAACCCGCTCACATGGCTGAACACCCTTGCAGGACAACGCATCAACCACGAGGTGAAGATCATGAAACTGTTGAACATCGCACTCTTTGTTGCCCTTGGCACCGCCGGTGCCCAGGCCTTTGCAGAGGACAGCCACTCGACTGCCGCAAGCAGTCAGGCGCAGGTTGAAACCTACACATACGGCACTCAGCTTGATATCAAACGCGTCATCGAAGTATCGGAAATCGCCGACGAATGTGGCCCGGTCCCGGCGCGCATGACTTATGAAGACTCCCAGGGTCAACGCCGCACCATCGAATATCAGGTCATGGGCAGCGGATGCTCGAACGGTTGAACACTGTACGGACGATGGAGGGTCGACACTCCATGCGTACAGCGCCAGCTACATCGCTACACAGCTGCACCGACAATTTTTTCATCAGAGGCGAGCAAACCCGGAATGGAATGTTTCAGAAATTCCACCCAGGTTTTTATTTTTGCGTCCACGAACTTGCGTGACGGGTAGATCGCAAACAGGTTCAACTCTTCGAGCCGATACCCCGGCAATACCCGCACCAACGTCCCCGCTCGCAGGCCTTCGACGGCCGAAGCAATCGGCTGAATGCCAATCCCCATCCCGTTCTTGATCGCGAAAGTCATGGCGTCAGCCGTGTTGACGTGAAAGGGCGACACCGGCGTGCCGAACGTCTCTATCCCAAGCGGGCCTTCAAACACCCAGTTCTCCACCGGCATGACCGTATTGACGATTCGCAGGCAAGCATGGCCGCCAAGATCACTCGGCGACTCCGGTGTCCCATGTTTGTTCAGGTACGCCGGCGAAGCGCAGAGGATGCTGTAGGTGATACCCAGCCGCTGGGCGACAAACCCGGAATCGGGCAGGTCCCGCGCCAGCACGATCGACATGTCATAGCCCTCCTCCAGCAAATCCGGCAGCCGATTGGTCACGGTCAGGTCAAACAACACTGAAGGATAGGTTTCCCGGTAGCGGGCGATGGCACCGATCACGTAATGGTTGCCGATGGCCGACATGGCATGGATTTTCAGCCGGCCGGCGGGCATGACCTGAGCCGTACCCGCCTCCTCATCGGCCTCGCGCATGTCCTGCAGAATCCGCTCGCAGCGCTGCAAATAGCGCACACCGGCTTCGGTCAGTGCCAGGCGCCGGGTGGTGCGGTTGATCAACCGCGTTTGCAGCCGGGCCTCCAGGCTGGAAACGGCTTTTGAAACGTTGGTCGTGGTGGTGTCCAGCATCGCGGCCGCCGCGGTGAAGCTGCCGCTTTGGGCGACTGCCGTGAAACAGCGCATAGTCTGGAAAACATCCATCGTTTTCACCTCAAGGTGTCGGCAAACAGGGCGGCCCCGTGACGGACCGCCCTGGCGCCAGTAACTACTGCTTGCGCGGAATGAATCCAGGCACACCGGTTTCAACCACCGAATTGAAGCGTATACGGGTTGTGATGTCTTGCTGAATCTCGACCATGGCCCTGAGCGGCAAGGTCGAGATATCGATGTTTTCCCGGATATGGCTCGGCGTTGCCGAAGTGGTCAGGAACGCTACCCCACGTTGTACCGACCAGGCCAGCGCCACTTGGGCCGGGGTTTTCTGCACACGCCGGGCGATGCCGACAAGCACCGGGTCCTGCAGCACATTCGGTTCCATGCCATGCCCCAGTGGCGCAAACGCCAGCACGATAATCCCGTGCTCCTTGCAGAATTCCAGCAACTCCCACTCGGGCAAATAAGGATGGGACTCGACCTGCACAACGGCAGGTTTTATCCGGGCATCGGCAACCAGCGCCTTTAGCGCCTGCAGCGTGATATCGGACACCCCGATGGACCTCGCCCGTCCTTCATCCACCAGCCGCTCGAGCGCCCGCCACGTCTCGATCAGCGTCACGCCGCCGTCGTAGATGACATTGCCCTGCTCGTCCCTCGGGTCCTGGTTGTCGCCGGGTTGAAAGGCAAACGGCGTGTGGATCAGGTAGCAGTCGATGTAGTCCACTTGCAGACGCTGGCAACTGGCCTCGAAGGCAGGCCCGACGCGCTCGGGACGGTGGTTGGTGTTCCACAGTTTGGTGGTGATGAACAGCTCCTCGCGCCGGACTTTGCCGGCCTCCAGCACCTCCTTCAGCGCAACACCCACCTGCGCTTCGTTGCGATAACGCTCGGCGCAATCGAAATGGCGGAAACCGGCGGCCAGCGCCTCCTTCACCGCTTCAGTCGTAGTGGCGAGATCGCGGAACAACGTACCGAACCCAACCGCCGGCATCTCGACCGCCCCATGGTTGAGCAGGAATCCGGTATCGCGCAGTCCGTCGTGAAAGGCTTCATAAGTCATGTCATTACTCCAGGCCGCAGCCATTATTGATACGAAGGTTTCTGCTCGTCGCCCGATGCCACGCGTTGCTCGAAGGCACCGACGGAGTTGCCGCCCAGCGCAATGAACAACTGCACGGTGTCGAGGTACTGCGCGGTTTTCACGCGGATCTGTCCCAGCAGCGCCTGCTCGTAGGCGCGCTCTGCTTCCAGGACCTGGAGGATGCTGTTCTCGCCTTGCGCGAAGGCCTGCCGGTTCAACTGCAAACTGGTTTCGGCCGCGCGCAATGCGTCGGACTGGGCCTGGTGTTCCTCGGCGTCATGGTTGATCGCCTGCAAGGTGTCGGCGACCTGCCCGAACGAGGTAATGACCGTCTGCTGGTAACCGGCGAGCGTCGCCTTGTAACCATCGACGGCTGCCTGTTGTTCGGCCTTGAGCGTTCCGCCATCGAAGAGCGGCCCGGCCAACCCGGCAGCGAAACCCCAGAGTGCCGCGCCGCCATTGCCGGAAGCCGCCTGCGCCAGGGACGCGGACAGCGTGACGTGGGGATAGAGATTCGCCGTCGCCACGCCCACCGCTGCGCTGGCCATGTGCAGTTGCGCCTCGGCTTGCAGCACATCCGGCCGGTCGTGGGCCATTTCCGAAGGCAGGCTCACCGGCATGTTCGACGGCAAGGCAAACTCGCTCAAGTCGAAGTCGGGAGCGATCCAGTCCGCCGGTCCCTTCCCCGTCAGGATCGACAGTGCGTGGCGTGCGGCATCGCGCTGCTGAGCAAGGGGCGGCAACAGCGTGCGGTCCTGGGCGAGACGAGTCTCGGCCAGCGATACATCGATCTGCGTGGTGCTGCCGTTGAGGTGGGCCATGCGCACCAGTTCAAGGTTCCTTGCGTCATTGGCCAGCAGCTTTTCCACGGCTTGCATCTGCGCGTTGGCGGAGGCCACCAGCAACGCCTGGCTGGCGACGTTGCCGGTCAGGGTCAGGTACGCCGCTTCGTAGCGGTGTTTTTGCAGGTCGGCCAACGCCTGCTGCTGTTCGACCAATCGCTTGTTGCCACCAAACACATCGAGGTCGAACCCCACCCGCGGCCCGATCGCATAGAAATTGGCGATGGAGGGTTCCCTGGCGTTGTGCACCCGTTGACGACCGGCCACGGCAGCGAAGTCGACCTGCGGATACAGCGCACCCTGCGCCGCCGCCACAGAAGACGCGGCTTGCCGGATCGTCGCATCGGCGGCCACCAGGTCCAGGTTGCCGTCGATGGCACGCCGCACCACCTGATCGAGCTTCTGCGAGCCAAAGGCCGTCCACCAGTCGCCACTGACTTTCTTGCCAAGGTCGATGCGTGGGTTGTCACCATGAGCCAGACGCTGCTCGGCCTGTGGGTCATAATGTTGCGATGCACTCGCCGCCGGTGTTTCAAAGTCCGGGCCAACGGTGCAGGCGGTCAGGAAGGCAAGCAGCGACAACGCCGCGAATTTCGGTTGCAGCAGATAGCGGTTGATGAGCCGCGCATAAGAATTCATTTGGCACACTCCACGAACACTAATTGGCCGCAACGGGCTTGCGAAGGAACAACACCAGCGGGCTCACCACCAGCATCACCACCATCAGGATCTTGAACTGGTCGATCACAGCGATGAACGCGGCCTGGCCGGTGATCATTTCGTTGAGTCCGCCCAGCACCTGCAACGGCGCCGAGGCCAGCGAATGCGCAGCGGCGCCGTACGGCGTCAGGTGGCTGGCCAGCGCCATGTGCATCGCCTGGGTGTTGTTGAAGAAGAACAACTGCACGATCGCCACGCCCAAGGTGCTGCCGTAGACCCGGGCCAAGTTGAACAGGCCGGTGCCCTCGGGGCGCAGCGCGGGGTCGAGCGTACTGAGCGCGACCTTGCTCACCGCCGGCATCAGAATGCCCAGGCCCGCGCCCTGGATCGCACCGGCGACCGCCACGGGCCACTCGTCCATCAGCGGCGAATAACCAAGCATCAGCCAGTTGGCATAAACAACGATCGCGATACCGGCCGCCACGAAGAGGCGCCGGTCGAAGCGCTCGGGCAGCCGCCCCATCAGCAGAAAAGCGCCAACCAGGCCCATGCCACGGGGAATGGTCAAGGCGCCGGTGGTGTCCGGCGGATAGCCGAGAATCTCGTCCAGCATCGGCGAGGTCAGGGCCATGGTCGACAACAGCACGAAACCGAGGGCGAAAAAGATCACCGTCGACAACACGAAGTTGCGGTCCTTGAGCAGGCGCTTGTTGAGGAAATGCACCTTCGAGGTCAGCACATGCACCACGAACAGGTAGGCCCCCAACGCAGCCGCCATGGCTTCGAGCCAGATCTCGGTCGAAGCGAACCAGTCCAGGCGCTCCCCCCGGTCGAGCAGCATTTGCAGGCTGATCAGGCCGAGGGTAAAGGTGGCGAAACCGAAGAAATCGAACGCCGGAGGTTTCGCGGCTTTCTTCTCGGTCAACAACAGCGCCATCACCAGGAAGATAAACGCCGACAGCGGCACGCTGAGGTAGAACATCGGCCGCCAGCCAGAATGTTCGGCGATCCAGCCACCGATGCTCGGGCCGCTGACGATGCCGAACAGCACAATGGCCGTCCACCTCGCGCCAAACGTTGCACGCTTGTCCAGCGGCAAGGTTTCCATGGCAATCGCCATCGACAGCGGCGCCAGCACGCCACTGGCGATGCCTTGAACGATGCGCGCACCCACGAACCCCAATGGCGTCGTCGCTGCCGTGGCGAGCAACAAGCCAAGGACAAACAACGCCAGCGCCGCCTGATACACGAGCTTCAAGCCAAAGCGTGCGGCCAGCCACTGCGCGACCGGCATGCTGATCGCACTCGCAGCCAGGTACGCGGTGAAAATCCAGCCCGCCTGATCGTCGCTCATCGACAGGCTGCCCTGAATCAACCTGAGTGCCGAGTTCGGCAGCGGCAGGTTCGCCGACTGCATGTAGGTCGCCAGCAAGGCAGCGAACCTGAGCGAACGCGCACCCTCCCCACCGGGGCTTACCATCGTTTGGGCGTTCATCAGAAGTTACCTGCGGTCAGCAACGCCTTGAGTGGATGCCACCAGGGGCTTTGAAAACGGGTGTCGATCCGCACCGTGGCGCTGGTCCCGGAGAACAGCGGCAGCGCCGGGTCCATTTCGTCGAGCTCGAGCCGTACCGGCACCCGCTGCGTCACCTTGACCCAGTTGCCCGTCGCATTTTCCGGCGGCAGTAGGGCGAAATCCGCCCCGGCCCCCGGGCTCATGCTGGTGACGTGGGCCTTGAACACGCGATCCGGGTAGGTATCGATGCGAATGGTGGCCTCTTGGCCCGCACGCATGTGAGTCACGTCGGTCTCGCGGAAGTTGGCCTCGATCCAGATCTCGTGACCGGACAACAAGGCAAAGGCCGGCGCGCCGTTATTCACATGGTTGCCCACCTGCAGGTCGTCGACCTTGGCCACGATGCCATCCTGCGGCGCATACACCGTGGTGTACGAGAGGTACAACTGCGCCTCGTCGAGCTCGGCTTTGGCCGCGCGCACCGTCGGGTGACTGTCGGCATCGATGTCCGGATTGCCGTTCAAGGCCACCACGGTGCTGGCGATCTGTTGTTCGATGGACGCGATCCGTTGCCGCGCCACTTTCACATCGGTATCGGCCCGTTCGTAAATCGACTTCGAAACGAACTCGGAGGCGACCAGAGCCTTTTTGCGGGCAAAATCCTTTTGATCGAAGTCCGCCGACGCTTTCGCCGATTGCAGTTCCGCCTGTTGCTGGCGGTAGCTGGATTTGAGCCCGTCGATACGCAGGCGCGCCACGCCCAGTTGTGCTTGCGCGCGGTCGACGGCGATCTGGAACGGTTTCGGGTCGATCCGGAACAGCACCTGGCCCTTGTGGACCTGTTGATTGTCTTCGACGGCGATCTCTACCACTTGCCCGGAGATCCGCGCATTGATCGATGCCTTCGCCACCCGGGCGTAAGCGTTGTCGGTCGAGACAAAAGCCTGCCCCGACACGTAGTGGGCATAGCCCAACGCTGCGAAGAGGATGGGAACACCCACCATCAGCCAGGGGCGCAACCGCTGTTTCAGTGGTTTGTCGATACGCGAGTCAGCCGGGTTTGGGCCTGGGTGCTCGAAGGTCTGCGAAGCCGGGAGATCGAACGGTTTGGTCATGATCGAGTGCGCCTTTAGCCGGGTAATCGGGCCGACGTCGGCAAGCATCGCCAGCGGCCCGCAGGTCAATAAATGTCGTAAGGAAGCAAGCCCGTGCGCGGCCGGGAGGATCGCTCCCGACGCGTCGGTTTCGTCGCCGCAACACTCAGTTCGCGCTCGGCTACAACAAACCCTGGAACAAGGAATTTCTGATTCCTTAATTTTGTGCGATGGTGTAAGAATACCCCTCGACCCATCCTCCCACAAGGATTTTGTACGACATGGCACAAAATAAATCAACAGAGGGCAAAGGCCGCGGCCGCCCTCGCGCCTACGACCCGCAGACAGCGTTGCAGCAGGCACTCGGTGTGTTCTGGAACACCGGCTATTCCGGCGCGTCCCTGGACAGCATCGCCACCGCCGCCGGGATGAATCGGCCCAGCCTCTATGCGGCATTCGGCGACAAGCACGCGCTCTACATCAAAGCGCTGGAGCAGTATTGGGAGTTTGCCGCGGCGTCCATGCACGAGGCGCTGACGGACCTGGAGCTGCCGTTGGTCGAGGCCTTGCAGCGTTTCTATGAGGGGCAGTTATCGATTTACTTCTCGGGAGACGGGCAGCCCCGGGGCTGCTTCGCCATCGGCACGGCCACCACCGAAGCCGTCGAGGACCCGGAAATTCGTGAGGTGCTGTCCGACCGCTTGAGCCGGCTGGATGCCGATCTGGAAGTTCGCCTGCAAGCGGCGAAAGAGGCTGGCGAGTTGAAAGGCGACGCAGACCCGGCGGCCCTGGCGGTGCTCGCCTCGTCTCTGCTGCACAGCATTTCGATACGTGCCCGGGCCGGTAAATCCCGAGCCGAACTGACGGAACTGGCACGTAATGCAATCAGAGTGATCTGCGGTGGGTGAAAATCTCGAAGATATCCTCGCCGAGCAATTGGCCGTGATCTTCTGCGGCATCAACCCCGGCATGACGGCCGCCGCCCAGGGGCACCACTTTGCCGGGCGCGGCAATCGCTTCTGGCGAACGCTGCATCTCGCCGGGTTTACCCCGGAGCTTGTACAACCGGAAAACGATCGGACGATCCTGAGCTATCGATGCGGATTGACCGCGGTGGTCGAACGGCCGACGGCCAGCGCGGATCAGTTGTCCTTGCACGAGTTCACCGCCGCGGCAGCGGCCTTCGAACAGAAAATCGCCCGCCATGCGCCGCGTTTCGTGGCGTTTCTGGGCAAGGCGGCGTACGCCGCGCTGTCCGGTCAGCGGGAGATTGCCTGGGGCCTGCAAACCAAAACCTTCGGCAATGCCTCGGTCTGGATCCTGCCCAACCCCAGCGGCAGAAATCGCGGGTTCAACCTCGAGCAACTGGTCACGGCCTACCGCGAACTGCGCCTGGCAGTCGACGGCAATCGGCCGGAGTGATCACGTCGGCGGAATTGTCGCGAGCATACCGATCAGGATGGTCAACAGCAGAAAACCGCCGAGAAAAATCGTCATCTTGGCCATGGGGCCTCCCACACTATGAATTGGCGGTACAGGGGCGGCGTGCGCCGCCCGAACAGCGTACCGAAGACTTATTGTGGGCTGGTGGCTGTATCCGTTACAGAGGCAGATTGCGCTGAAAAATACGGATCAGATCCGCTTTCAGGCCGTGCTTTCGCGCGTTTCCCTGAGAGGAGTTTGCGCGCAATGTCCACAAACGGCGTGACGATCAAACCGTGCAGCGTCAGGTAACGCTCGTGATCCCGTTCCCCGGTACCGTATTGAATGGCCTCGGGTGTGGACCGGGTGACGTACAGCGTGCCGAACATCCAGTCCCACAATGACAGATTGATGCCGAAGTTCTTGTTGAAGTGTCGCGGCGCATCGCTGTGATGAATCTGGTGTTGCGCCGGGCTGCTCAGCACCCGCTCAAGCAATGGCCCGAAGGAACACCAGACATGGCTGTGGCGCAGGTTGGCCGCCAGGCTATTGAAGATGAACACCATGTAGGTCACGCCAAACAGCGTATAACGGCTGATCTCCCCGCCGCAGGCGTACCAGAAGACACCGGCAAACGCGCCGACGCAGATGATGTCCGAGAGCTTTTCGACCACTTCTTCCAGAAAGTGCACCCGGCTGGCCGTCGCCGGCACCAGCACGGGCGCCGAATGATGGACTTTGTGGAAGGCCCACAGGTACCGCGAATGAAAAGCGCGATGGCCCCAGTAATGACTGAAATCCTTGACCAGGAATACGCCCAGCCCATAAAGCAGGGTCAGCGCCAGGTGTTCCTCCACTTGCGTGCGTGCACCCCACAGGTGAGTGAAAAACGCGATGTAGTCCGCTGAACGCAAGACATACGGATCGACCAGGCCGACGATGGGCAACACCAGGGCAACCTTGAGGATGGCGAGTACGAAGTAATAGCGGTAGTCGAGCAGCGCCGAACGGTGCAAGTAAACCTGGCGGCCGCCGATGAACTGGCCGAACGAGCGGGCGTCGGTCAAACCCCGGGATTTGCGCCAGCGGAACAGGCCATAAGCGACACCGTAAGACATGCAGAGAAAGGCTAGACCGAGTCTGCCGTTGAAGTCGAAAATGCCCAGCAACTGCCGGGTGACCGGCTCGATCACCCACTGGGATAAATAAAGATGGATTGTGGCAAGAACATCCATACCAGGCTGCCCGACGCAAATGGAAGGGCAATGGTAAATGAGAACGAGTCTTTAGTGTGTTGAATTATGACCAACAGTCAGCCACCGAGCGCAATGATTGCCAGGATCAGCACGCCCCCCGTGGCGGCCATGACCACCCCACCCTGCCATTGCGTGGCGCCAGCGTATCTGGCGAGCATCCAGCCGGCGATGAACAGCACCACGAGGCCCACCAGGTTGGACAGGCGAATGGCGAGTGCCGTCTGATCGAGCAGGATGAACGGCACCACCAGCGGAAATGTCGAGCCCACCACCAACAGGAAAACACCGAGCGCACCCTTGAAGTCGTTCCAGCCAAGGCCCGCCCTGGTCGGCAAGGGGGGCTGCTCGAGCAGCCGACGGCGCAACAACTCCAGGCCCTCGCTGCCAGCCGCCGTGGCGAATTGCACCGGCAACACTTGCGCAACGAGCGCCTGACCGACCGCGGCGTCCGCGCCATTGCGCAGGGCGAGGTACAGCTTGATTCTGCGCGTGCGCTCGACCAGTGCGCGCAACAGGTACATGACCGCATCGGCCAGTCCCCAGGCGAGATTGCAACCGAGTGCGGCAAGCATCATCGTGCGTTCGGCAGCCTGATCTGCCGTGGACACGCTGATGGTACCGGTGAACGTCATGGCCATCAGCAGGCCGAAGATCACCTCGGTAATGCGCTCGACAGGGTCAAGTACCGGCGCCCTTTCGAATTGACCAGTGGTTTGCATGATTTCACCTCGCCCGGGGGTGCCTGCACGATATCGGTCGACACTTCGGCCAGGCACCGGTTGCTCAAACTGGATATCCGCGTCCCCATCAAGTGTAGATTGAACGGCTACACTCTTGCGCACACGTCACCTGTTTCAAGAGGAGTGATTCATGCTTGATTACTTCGCGCTGGGCCTGCTGATCTTTGTCGGGCTCATCCTGTTCTACGGGATCATCCTGCTCCACGACATCCCCTATGAAATTGCCGTCCACCGCAACCACCCCCACCAGGATGCGATCCATGCCACCGGCTGGGTCAGCCTGTTCACCCTGCATGCGCTCTGGCCGTTCCTGTGGATCTGGGCGATGGCCTATCGAGAGGACCGTGGCTGGGGTTTCAGTGACGGACATTCAGCAAAAAGCCATGTGGTTCACCTCGAACAACAGGTCGCCGAACTGCAAGGGCGGATCGAGCGCCTCGAAGCGGCAACCGGCACTGCACCGGGCAGGCTGCCAACGGACAATCTCGGCGAGGGCATCTGAGCCATGGATCTTTTACTCATTCTGACGTATGCCGCACTCTGCGTTGCCATCTTCAAGATCTTCCGCATTCCCCTGAACAAATGGACGGTGCCCACAGCCGTGCTGGGCGGAATCGTGATCATCGGTGCGCTGATTTTCACGATGAACTACAACCACCCCTACTCCGAGGTGGCGCGTTCCTATTTCGTATCGGTTCCGGTGATACCCGTGGTCAGTGGCCAGGTGATCGACGTGCCGGTGAAGACCAACCAGCCCCTGGAAAAAGGCGATGTGCTGTTTCGCATCGATCCCACGCCGTTCGAATACCGGATGAAATCCCTCAAGGCACAACTGATTGCCGCCCAGGCCGATCGCGCCCGGATCACCGAGCTGATCAAGCGTAATTTCGGCACCCAACGGGAACTGGACATTGTGGTCGCGCGCAGTGATGACCTGAAGGCACAACTGGACAACGTGCAGTACGAACTCGACAACACCACGGTCCGCGCGCCGAGCAAAGGCTTCGTCACCCATGTTTCGTTGCGTCCGGGCATGATGGCGACCAAGTTGCCGCTGCGCCCCTCGATGGTCTTCATTCCCGCCGAAGGGCATTACTTCGCGGCGTGGATGCGCCAGAACAGCCTGTTGCGCCTGACCGAGGGCGACGAGGCCGAAGTCGCTTTCGACGGCATTCCCGGAAAGGTTTTCGAAGGCAAGGTCAAAACCGTGGTTTCGGTCATCGCCGAAGGCCAGGTCCAGCCTTCGGGCACGCTGCTCGGCTTCACCGGTTCACCACCGGCCGGCCGGGTTCCGGTGGTCATTGAAATCACCGATCCCGACTATGCCCAGTACGCCGACCAGATGCCCGGCGGGGCCTACGGCCAGGCGGCGCTGTACAGCCAGCATTTCCATCACATCGCGATGATGCGCAAGATCCTTCTGCGCATGGCCGCGTGGATGAACTACATCTTTCCATTCCACTAATCCGGCAGCGACGGCAACTGGCTCAATCCTTGAATTGGGTCAGTTGCCGGTTCAGCTAACCGGCCTGATCGCGATAGAACACGTCGTCGGCGTACGGGTACCACCAGTCCTGAATCTTCGGCTGGTGGTCGATGATGACCATTTTCGAGCGGCGGAACGCTTCCAGCCCCTGACGCCCGAGTTCGCGCCCAAGACCCGACATCTTCCAGCCACCGAAGGGCAGCGCATCGTTGTCGATCAGCGGATTGTTGACCCAGACCATCCCCGCTTCCAGACGCTCGGCGGCCTCCATGGCTTCGGCCAGATCCGTGGAAAACAGCGAGGCACCGAGGCCGAACGGTGAGTCGTTGGCCAGTCGCACCGCCTCGTTGAAATCGCTGACACGGCAAATCGCCGCCACCGGGCCAAAGCACTCTTCTTGCAGGATCGCCATGTCGCCGGTCACACCGGTGAGGATGGTCGGCTCATAGAACCAGCCCACCGCGTGCTGCGGCGGAATCCGTCCGCCACAGACCACTGTCGCGCCCTTGGCCACGGCGTCATCGACCAGGCGCATGACCTTATTGCGCGCCGCCTCACTGACCATCGGCCCGATTTCCGAACGCTCCAGGCCATGGCCGATGCGCAAGGCGCGGGCGCGCTCGGCGAATTTCGCGACAAACTCGTCATGGATTTCATCGACGACGTAAAAGCGTTCCGCCGAGGTGCAGATTTGCCCGCTCAAGTGGAAGGCAGCGGTCACTGCGCCCGCCGCCGCCACTTCCAGCGGCGCATGTCGGGAGATGATCAACGGATCGCTGCCACCGGCCTCGATCACGCAAGGTTTCATCCGTTCGGCGCAGGCTACGGCTACCGCCTTGCCTGCCGCCACGCTGCCGGTGAACGCCACCGCGTGGGTCTGATCCGACTGCACCAGCAATTGCGCGGTCGCTGCATCGCCCGGCACGCAAGACACCAGCCCCGGCAATAGCGCGCTGAAGTGTTCCATGAACTTGAGGGTGCACAGGGTCGTGGCTTCCGCCGGTTTGATGATGCAGGCATTGCCTGCCGCCAGCGACGCGGCGACCGTCCAGCACATCAGCAGGATCGGAAAGTTGAACGGCATGATGTGCACGCTGACGCCATAGGGCTCGTAACGCACATGCTGGAAGGAGCCGATCTGCGTGGTGCCGGCGACCTTGCCGGCATCGTCCCGGGCCATTTCCGCATAGTAGCGAAAGATCGGCGCGCAGTTGGCCAGTTCACCCATGGCTTCGGGAAACGGCTTGCCCATCTCCAGGGTCATCAACCGTGCGACTTCACGGTTGCAGGCCAGGTTCTGCTCGATGGCGTTGGCCAGTTGATGCAGGCGTGCAGCGCGGCTTTTGGCATCCACCACGCGCCAATGTTTTTGTGCGGCGGTGGCGGCCTCGATGGCGGCTTGCACATCGGCGTCGCCACACACGCCGACTTGTCCGACCGGTTGCAGGGTCGCCGGGTCAAGCACTTCGCGCACGCTGCCATTGGTCAGCGGCAGGAACCCGGAATGGATGAAACGCAATGCGGTGTCAGGGTTGAACGTGGCCATGGGATGATCCTTGAACCAATCGATAAGGGGTTTCACGTAACGTCGCCAAGGTTTCGGCGGGCAGTTCTTCACGCCAGCCCGGCACGTGCCGGTCAAGCCACTGGCGCAGCGGCGCCAAGGCCTCGGCGCCCAGGGCGCGGACAAACAAACCCAGGGTGCGCGACAGGTGCGCCAGGTAGCCGTGCTTGCCGTCCCGCCCGGCCAGGCGCACGAAAATCCCCAGCACCTTGGCATGACGCTGGGCGGCCAGGCGCCGGTAGTCTTCGAGAAAAACCGGCGCATCCAGCTCCGGGCGCTGCAACAGGTAGTGGTTGATCAGGGCCACCCGCAACGCCTCGGGCACATCGCGTCGGGCATCTTCGAGCAGCGACATCAGGTCATAGGCCGCCGCCCCGGCCAGGGCGTCCTGGAAATCCAGCAAGCCGCAGGCCGCCACGCCCTCACGGCCTTGCAGCAGCATCAGGTTGTCGACGTGGAAGTCGCGCAATACCAAAGCTTCGCGGCGTTTTGCGACGTCGCGGCAAGCGTCGGCGAACAGCGCCAGATACTCATCGCGCAGAGCCAGTGCCGCCTCTTTGCCGATCAACAACGGCACATACCAGTCGATGAGCAGCGCGTACTCGGCCGCCAGTCGCGGTTCGTCGTAAGGCGCCAGTTCCGCGGCTGGCGCTGCGCGATGCAACGCCACCAGCGTATCGACCGCCAGGTGATACAACGCCGACTCCGAATGCCCGGCCAGCAGCAGCCGGGTGTAGGTGTCGTGACCGAAATCCTCGATCAACGCCAGCCCCGCCGCCTCGTCCACTTCCAGCAAGACCGGCGCGGACAGGCCCAGCCCCTGCAACTGCCGGGCGATCCGCACGAACGGGCCGATGGGCTCGCTGTGTGGCGGCGAATCCATCAGCAACAGGCCGGCGCCGTCCAGGCGGAAATAACGCCGGGTCGAGGCATCCGCCGGCAACGCAATCAGCGGCGCATCGGCAAAACCGGCGCGGGCCAGAAAGGCCGCACGCTGGTCTTCACGGGTTGGCAATGACGCCAGTGCATCTGTCATGGCAGTCACCGGATCATATAGACCTTTTTGATGGTCTCGTGGACGGTGCACACACCCTTCCAATCCTTGCCGAAGAAGGCGGCGGTGTCCGGTTTGATCTCGATCACCTCGCCGGACTCGTGGACGTACGTGCAGCGGCCTTCAAGGAAGTGGCAGAACTCGTCGCTGGTGACATGGCAAAACCACTTGCCCGGGGTGCAGATCCAGATGCCGCATTCGGATTGACCCTCGGAGCCTTTGTGCAGCACCACGCCGGATACACGGGATTCACCCTCAAGCATGGTCGGGATCACGCCCCAATCCTTGACGTCGGTGATGCTCAGCGGGTCGTACAGAAACGGGGTTGTCATGTGTTCTCTCCAAAAAAGCCAGTTCAAAAAAGGTCTCATCACAACCTGTGGCGAGGGAGCTTGCTCCCGTTGGACTGCGCAGCAGGCCTTGCTTTTCAGGTGAAGAGCTGGGGGGCAGCTTCGCTGCCCAGCGGGAGCAAGCTCCCTCGCCACAGGTTCAGGTTCAGGTTCAGGTTCAGGTTCAGGTTCAAGCCAGCATGTACACGTTGCGCAGGGTTTCCCGGACGTGGCATTCGCCCGTCCAGCCGGCCGGGAACAGCACCAGGGTGTTGGGGCGCACTTCAATCACTTCGCCGTTGTCGCTGCGGTACGTGGCGTGCCCCGCGATGAAGTGGCACAGCTCGTCCCGGGGAATCGACAGCCGCCAGCGCCCGGGGGTGCACACCCACAACCCGGTTTCCGGGCTGTTGTCCGGGCCCTTGAACAGCAAGCGCCCGCTGGAATGCGAGACGCCTTCGACGGCGTCGCTCTGCACGCCCCAGTCCACCAGGTCGGTGCGGCTGCTGACGGCTTCGAGGTACGGCGTGATACCCGCCGTGGTGGATGAATCAGGCATCGTTGAGCACCTTGTCGAGAATCGCGGCCGCGTCTTGCGGCCCCTTGCGTGATTGCATCTGCGCGCTGGTGCGCTGCAGGCGTTGGCGCATCGCCTCGTCGTTGAGGCACGCGTGGAGTTTTCCCGCGAGCTGTTCTTCGCTCCACTCATAGCGGTCGAGCTTGAAGCCATGGCCGCTTTCTTCGGCGCGCATGGCGTTGTCGTGGCCGTCCCAGACGTAGGACATGACAATCGCCGGTTTGCCGAAGAACAGGCACTCGGTAAAGCTGTTGTTGCCGCCGTGGTGGATCACCGCATCAACCTGGGCAATCACCGACGGCTGCGGGAACCAGTTGGAAATCTGCACGTTGTCCGGCAGGTCGGTGTATTCGTCGAGGTGCTCGCCAACATTGAACAGCGCCCGGTAAGGCAGCTTGCCCACCGCCTCGATCAGGCGCTTGAGCAACTCGACATCGCCGGAACCGAGGCTGCCGAAACTTGCGTACAGCAACGGCTTGTCGTTGTTGGCGCGAAACTGCGGAATCTCGTACGGGGTGTCGTGGCGCACGCAACCCTGCAGGTAATGGAAACGCTCGGCCGGCAGCGGATGGCGGCGGTCGAACTTGACCGCATCCGGGTACAGCAGCAGGTTCATGAACGGCGAGGCTTCAAAGAAGGTACCCAGCGGGTACGGCTCTTCACCGTGGGCCTGGAGGAACCGGTTGAAGTCCTCGTGGATCGGTCCGACCACTTCTTCGAAGCGCTGGCGGAATTGCGCGTGGCCGGCCTTGTCGTCGATGCTCATGCCTGACAGGTGCGGCGGGATATCCGGGTCTTCGATCTCGTTTTCCGAGCAGGAAATGATCCGCACCCACGGTTTGCCGTACTGCTTGATCGCCGGGAACAGGATCACGTTGTCGACGCAGATCAGGTCGGGCTTGACCTTGTCCAGCACCGCCGGCAGGTCCTTTTGCGCCCACTTGGCGGTTTCGACGATGGCCGCCCAGCATTCCTTGACGTAGTTGTCGATCTGCTCCAGCGGCGACTTGCGAAAATTCGGAATGTGGCCGTTGATGAAATCCACCCAATAGCGGGCCATCTCTTCGGCCGGCATCGGCGCCGACATATTCACCACGTGCTCTTCAAAACCATAACCGGCGTACACACCGCTCATGCCCGGGTCGGTGAGGAACACCGCTTTATGACCCAGGGCTTCACACGCCTGGGCGATACCCACTGAGTTCAGCGCCGGGCCGTAGGCGGCTTCGGGGAAGAATGCGATCACTTTCTGTTTCATCGAGTGCTGCTCCTGCCTGGTCTTTTTATTGTTCAGCGTGTCAATACGCGGGCATGCCGGGCCTGCCAGCCCAGCCGGATGGTCGTGTCGATTGCAAAATGGGCGAATTCGAACTGTGAGGACGGCACGCGTACGATCAGCGGCTTGTCGCTGAGGGGTGTCTGCACATGCAGGTTGGTGTCGAGACCGTGGTAGGCGACTTCGACGATCTTGCCGCTGACCTGATTGGCGCAATCGCCGCCCTGCTCCGTCAGCACTTGCAGGCGTTCGGGACGCACCACCACGGCGACGGATTGGCCGGTCACCAGCGGCGCGTCGGTTTCGACCCTCAGCTCCTGGCCGTTGACCCGTACCGAGTGCTGGCCCGAGCGCACGCCTTCAAGCAGGTTGCTGACGCCGATGAAGTTGGCGACAAAACGGCTGTTGGGGTTTTCGTAGAGTTCGGTCGGGCTGCCGCACTGGCACACCTTGCCGCCGTCGAGCACGGCCATGCGGTCGGACATCACCAGCGCTTCTTCCTGGTCGTGGGTGACGATGATGAACGTGATGCCGCTCTCGTGTTGCAGACGCTTGAGTTCCAGTTGCATCTTTTCCCGCAGCTTCTTGTCGAGGGCGCCCAAGGGCTCGTCGAGCAACAGCACCCGCGGACGCTTGACCAGTGCCCGGGCCAATGCCACTCGCTGGCGCTGGCCGCCGGAAAGCTGATCGGGCTTGCGTTCGGCCAGCTCGCCCAGTTGCGCTGTGCTCAGTACTTCATCGACCCGGCGACGGATTTCGCTTTCCGGCAGGCGCTCCATTTCCAGGCCGTAGGCAATGTTCTTGCGCACGGTCATGTTGGGAAACAGCGCGTAGGACTGGAACATCAGGTTCAGCGGACGCTTGTTGGCCGGCAGCGGCGAAATGTCATTGCCGTCCAGGTAGATGCAGCCACCGCTGGGGGTCTCGAAACCGGCGAGCATGCGCAGCAGCGTGGTCTTGCCGCAGCCCGACGGCCCGAGCAGCGCGAAGAACTCGTTCTCGCGGATGCTCAGCGACACCTCGTTGACCGCCAGGCCGTTGCCATAAGACTTGCTGACCTTATCCAGGATCAGTACCGCAGATGAATTATTCATGGGTGCGAGGAGCCTTGTTGAGACGCTGCGAAGCCAGCAGCGCGGTGATGCTGACCAGCATCACCAGCGTCGCCAGAGCGTTGATTTCCGGGGTGACGCCGAAGCGGATCATGGCGTAGATCTGCATGGGCAAGGTGGTGGACGCCTGGCCGGAGCCGGCGTTGAAAAAGGCGATGATGAATTCGTCCACCGACAGGGTGAACGACAGCAAGCCGCCGGCCAGCACGCCGGGAAAGATCACCGGCAACAGCACCCGACGGAACGTGGTGAACCAGCTCGCGCCAAGGTCGATCGAGGCTTCGAGGATCGAATAGTCGAAGTGCTTGAGCCGCGTGCGCACCACCGCGCAGACGAAGGCGATGTTGAACACCGCGTGGCTGATGATGATCGAGTGCAGCCCCAGGCCGACCTTGAGCAGGTTGAAAAAACTCAGCAGCGCAATCGCCAGCACGATGTCGGGAATGATCATCGGCGCCATCAGCAAGGTGTCGACCACCTGGCCTTTGTGGTTGTCCTTGCGGCGCAACTCGATGCCCAGCGCCAGGAACGTGCCGAGCACGCAGGCAATGAAGGTCGCCGACAACGCCACGATCAGCGTGTTGAGCGCTGCCGACAGAATCGCCGTGTTGTGCGCCAGTGCCGCGTACCATTTCAGCGAGACGCCGCCCCAGGCGGTGGGCAAGCCGGACTTGTTGAACGACAGCAGGATCAGCACCAGGATCGGTATATAAAGGAAGGCGTACACCAGACCCAGGTGCGAACCCAGCACGGTGCCGCTGACAGAACGCGACTGACTCATGAGCGCGCCCCTTCTGCACGACGGGCCACCAGGGCCTGGATGAACAACAGGATCAACATGATCGCGATCAGGAAGAAGCTCAGCGCCGCGCCGAACGGCCAGTCCCGCGCCGTGAGGAATTGCGAATAGATCAGGTTGCCGACCATCTGCACCTGCTTGCCGCCCAGCAAGTCGGCGGTGATGAAGTTGCCGATGCTCAGCACGAACACAAACACCGCACCCGCCGCGATACCCGGCACGCTCAGCGGCAGGATGATCCGGCGAAAGGTCATCCAGCCCGAGGCGCCGAGGTCTTTCGAGGCGTCCCACAGTTCGTTGTTGATCCGCGACAGCGACGAGAAAATCGCCAGGATTACAAAGGGGATGTAGTTGTAGACCAGCCCCAGCACTACGGACGATTCGGTGTACAGCAGGCTGATGGGTTCGCCGCTGTAGCCGAGCATTTGCAGCAGGCGGTTGATCAGGCCTTCGCGGTTGAGCAAGACGATCCAGGCATAGGTGCGGATCAGGTAATTGCTCCAGAACGGCAGCATCACCAGAAACAGATACACCGCCTGACGCCGCCGTGGCGCCCGGGCAATCGCATAGGCCGCCGGGTAGCCGATCAACACCGCGAACACCGTGGCCAGCCCGGCGATTTTCGCCGACTTGAGCAGGATGCCCAGGTACAGCGGATCGAACGCACGCTGGTAGTTTTCCCAGGTGAACAACCAGTCGATGCCACCATAGGCACCGCGTTCGACGAAGCTGTAGACCAGCACCAGCAGGCACGGAATCACCAGGAACATCAGCAGCCAGCCAAAGCCGGGCGCAAGAAGCCAGGCCGACAGACGCCTGTCAGCATGCAAAGCACTCATTAACCCTATCCTCCCGCTTCAGGACACAAGCGGCTTGCGAGCGTGGCGAGGCATGCCTGGCATGCCCCGGATCGACGTGGCGTCAGTTCTGCGCCGCCATGATTTCGGTGACCGCGCGGGTGTAGGCCTTTTGCGTGGTGCCGCCCAAGTCGCGCAATTGCTCCATTTTCAGCAGCTCGGCGGGGGCGATGGTCAGGTTGGGGTATTGCTTGAGCAAGTCAGCCGATAAGCCGGCCATGGCCGCCTGGTTGGGGACTTTGTAGAGGATGTTTTCAGCGACCCAGGCGTGGTTGTCCTTGGCCAGCATGAAGTTGATGAACTTGAAGGCTTCGTCCTGGTGCTTCGAATTCTTGAGCACCACCATGGTGTCCACCCACAGGTCGGAACCTTCTTTGGGCACCACGAACCTGATCGCCGCGTTGGCCTGGGTGCCGTAGTTGCACCAGCCGTCCCAGGCGTGGGCCATCAGCGATTCACCGGAGGCCAGTTTGGAATAGAAGGTGGTGTCGTCGAAGGAGAGAATGCGTTTCTTGGTGGCGATCAGTTGATCGCGAACCGCGGCGATTTGCGCGGGGTCGCTGTCGTTGACCGACCAGCCCTTGGCGAGGAAACCGGCACCGAGCATCCAGCGGTCGGTGGCGAGCATCGTCACCTTGCCCTTGAGGGCATCGCTCGGATTGAGCAGCTCGTTCCAGCTCTGCGGCGCTGGCGTCACCTTGTCGGAGCGGTAGCAGATGCCGGTGGTACCCCAGGTGTAAGGCACGGAGAACCGGTTGCCCTGGTCATATTCCAGGTGAGTGGCTTCGGGGTAGAGGTTTTTCAGGTTGGGGACCCGGACCGGATCGATGTCCGCCAGCAGCCCCTGCTTGTGCAGGACTTCGGCGAAAGGCGAAGAGACGAACACCACGTCGTACCCTTCACCGCCGGACGCCATCAGCTTGCCCATGATTTCTTCGTTGGTGGCGTGCAGCGCCTTGTCGACGTCCACACCGCTGGCAGCCTTGAACTTCTCCAGCGCATCCGGGGCCATGTAGCCGTCCCAGATGGAAATCACCATGTCTTTCGCACTTGCAACCTGTGAAGCGAACGCCAGGGAAACGGCCACCCCCACGCACAGAAGATCATTCAGCTTGCTCATAAATACTCACCCGACGATTGTTTATTGTTGTGTTCGAAGGCAGTACGGCAAAACGAGAAACGATTGCTGGTGTTTTTTTTTAGAAATTAGGACCAGTATCAAAAGATGTCAACGCCTTTTTCCGATTCTTCGCAGATAGCGGAATATCTGTAGGGGAAGGCGTACACCGTCAGGGTGTTACAACCTGACCATTGAGCGGCGCATGGCATAAGATGAGCACCTGATTCACCAGCGACCAAACCGAGATAAGACGCTTGAGCACAACAGCCGAAAAAAAACCGCGCACCAATCACCTGGAACTGGCCCGGCGCATTCTCGAGCACACTCAGGAAAGCGGCCTGGTGGCTGGCGACCCGGTGGCCGAACAGGCCCTGGCCCGGACCTTCCAGGTCTCGCGCACGCTGATTCGCGGCGCGTTGAAAGTGCTGCTGGAAGAAAACCTGCTGAGTCATGAAGCCGGCAAGGGTTACCGATTGCTGGCCTCGCCGGCGAGCCAGGCCTTCAATGCCACCCTGCCGCAAGCCGAGGAAGAAGAACTGGCCGCCTCGGTACTGCGCGATCGCATGGCCGGGCGCCTGGGCGACAGCATCAGCATCAGCGAACTGATGCGCCGCTACGACATCGGCCGGCCAGCGGCACAAAAGGCCCTGCAGCAATTGAGCGAAAGCCAGGCCATCGAGCGCGGCCCCGGCCAGTCCTGGCTGTTTCGCCCGTCACTGAATAGCCTGGCAGCCCTCGAAGAAAGCCTGAAATTCCGCCTTATTCTCGAACCCGAAGCCTTGCTCAGCCCGAACTTCAATGCCGACCCGCAACGCCTTGCCCTGCTGCGTAGCGCCATGCAAAGCCTGCTCTCGAGCCCCGTGGAAAATTTCGACATCCAGCAGTTTCGCGAGCTGGACATCAGCTTTCACGAACTGCTGGCCCAGAGCTGCGGCAACCGCTTCATCAGCGATGCCCTGCTCCAGCACCAGGGCCTGCGGCGCCTGCCGAACCTGCTGCCATCGGTGAGCGTGCACCGCCTGCAGGAAGCGCTGCGCGAACACTTGCAAATCATCGCGCAGATCGAACGCGGGCAGATGGAGATCGCCGCCGACCTGCTGCGCCTGCACCTGCGTCTGAGCGCCGCGCAACGCCCGCAAACCGCCAACCGCGGCATTCCGCAAAGCCATCTGTTTGGGCGTCGCTAACCGACTCGCAAAAACATGATGATTTTTTTTTAAAAATAAGACAGCATCAAAAACACCTTCAGGAACGGCGGGTCTGACCCGCCATGGACAGTCCCTCGCCATGCAAAAACAAAAACTTATCGCCCTGTTTCCGGAAGCCAGTTTTGGCGCGGCCTTGAACTGCATTGGTATCGCCCAGTCGCTGCGTGAGCTGGGCGCCAGGCCGGTGTTCATCTGCCATGAACATTTCCAGGGATTGTTCGCCGAATACGGTTTCGACGAATACCCGATTCCGCAAGTGAGCCCATTGTCGGCGGCGGAACACCAGCACTACTGGGAACGCTTCATCGAGCGCAGCATTCCGTACTTCGACCAGACCCCGCTGGCACAGATCGACAGTTACGTGGCGCCAGCCTGGGAAGCGATCATCGACACCGCGATCGAAGCGGAAAAACCCTTGCAGCAGTTGCTCGCACGCCTCAAGCCCGACGCGATCGTGCTCGACAACGTGGTGATGTTCCCGGCCATCGCCAACGCCGGTTGCCCCTGGGTGCGAGTGGTGTCCTGCGCCGAAACCGAACTGCCGGATGCAGCCGTTCCGCCGTACCTGTCCGGGTGCCTGGCCAGTGACACCAAGGCCTGCGAGCGCTACTCCGAGCAGTACCTGAAGGCGGTTGCACCGACCCATGAACGCTTTTCGCAATTTCTCCTGAACAACAATACGGCACCCTGCCCTGCGGGGCAGTTCCTCACCGATTCGCCGTGGCTGAACCTGCTGCTGTCGCCGACGCCAGTGCGCTACGAACGCCAGCAACCGCTGGACCCGCAGCGCTACGTCTACCTCGACGGCTGCGTACGACGGGAAGCGCCGTACATCGTGCCGGACTTTCCACGGCACAACGACGCGCCGCTGATCTACCTCAGCTTCGGCAGCCTCGGCGCCGCCGACACCGGGATGATGAAGCGCCTGATCAGCACTATCGAAACCTTGCCGTACCGCTTCCTGGTCAACGTCGGCGCCTACCGCGGCATGTACACCACCGTGCCGGACAACGTGTACCTCGACAGCTGGTTTGCCCAGCCGGCGGTGCTCAAGGAATGCGATGCATTCATCCACCACGGCGGTAACAACAGCTTCTGCGAAGCGCTGTACTTTGGCCTGCCGTCGCTGATCATCCCCTATTGCTGGGACGGCCACGACAACGCCGCCCGCGCCGAGGAAGTCGGTGTCGGCCGCTATCTGCCGCGCTTTGCAGATCCCGTGGCCGCCCTGCCCGCCGCCCTCGAACAGTTGCTGGCCGACCAAGCGATGAAACAACGCCTCAAATCGTTCAGCGAGCGCATGCAGGCGACCCGTGGCACCGACATTGCCGCGCGCGCGATTCTTGACCTCTAGCCAAAACAACAAAAACCGTCGGGCAACCGAATGCAATCGTCGCTGCCCGACACACCGCCGGAGTTTCAGCATGAATGCCCCACCGCGTCTCGACTCCCTCGACCACGTCCTGCCCCATCCCTTCTGGCAGGACACCGTCACCCCGCCGCCCGCCGCACCTTCCGTAGCCGGAACGGTGCAATGCGACCTGGCGGTGGTCGGCGGTGGATTTACCGGATTGTGGACGGCGCTGCAGGCGCGCCAGCGTAGCCCCGGGCTGAGCATCGCGATCATCGAGGCGCGCCGTTGCGGCGGTGAGGCCAGCGGGCGCAACGGCGGTTTCTGCGCGCCGAGCATCTCCCATGGCGTCTCCAACGCGCTCAAGCGTTGGCCGGATGAAGCAGAGCAACTGATCCGCCTGGGCCGGCAGAACTTCGATGAACTGGCCGCCGACCTGGATCGTTTCGGCATGCAGGTCGAGTTCGAGCGCCAGGGCAAACTCAACGTCGCCAGCCAGCCGTGGCAGGTCGACGGGCTACGCTCGATGCAGCGTAACTACGCGCGGTTCGGCATTGACTGCCAGTGGCTGGAAGGCCGCGATCTGGCACGGAAACTCGACTCCCGAGCGTATGCGGCCGGCCTGTTCGAACCCAATTACGCCCTGCTCAACCCAGCAAAGATGGCTGCCGAACTGCGCCGCGTTTGCCTTGAGCAAGGCATTCAACTGTTCGAAAACAGCCCGGTCCTGCAACTGAATGCGGACAAAGACAATTTGCGCCTGCGTACGGAAAGCGGCGAAGTGACCGCTGGAAAAATCGCCCTGGCCACCAACATTGCCCCGCCGCTGCTCGGCCATCTGGCATCGAGCGTGATCCCGGTCTACGACTACAGCCTGATCAGCGAACCGTTGAGCGATGCGCAACTGCAAGCCATCGGCTGGACCGGGCGCTACGGCATCGCCGACGCCGGCAACCAGTTCCACTACCTGCGCAAGACCGCCGACAACCGCATTCTCTGGGCCGGCTTTGATGCCATCTACCATTTCGGCGGACGCCGCGACGAGGCACTGACCCAGCGCCCGCAAAGCTTCCAGCGCCTGGCCGAACAGTTTCGACAGACTTTTCCGGCCCTGGGGGATGTGCGTTTCAGCCATGCCTGGGGCGGCATCATCGACACCTCCGCACGCACCACGATGTTTACCGGTTGCGAACACCAGGGCCGTGTCGCCTATGCCTTGGGCTTCACCGGGCAAGGGGTGTCCGCCAGTCGCTTTGCCGCACTGAACATGCTCGACCTGCTGGCCGGCGAGCGCACCGAACGCACTGAGTTGCTGATGACCTCCAAGGCGCCATTCCGCTTTCCGCCCGAACCCTTGCGTTACGTCGGGGTGAAGCTGGCCCAACGCTCACTGGCGCGCGAAGACCGCGACGGTCACCGCGACCTGCTGCTCAAGTCCTTCGATGCCTTTGGCATCGGCTTCGATTCCTGATCCGGAGACCACCATGTCCACAGCCCTGCCCCGGCATGTCCTCGACTTCGCCAGCGACCTTGCCCCCCGTGAAACTGAAATCAACGACCCGGCCGTGGTCGACGCGCCTTATCGCAGCAAGAGTTGGCGGCACTTCGTGGCACCCGGCAAAAACGCCGTGGCCGGCATCTGGGAGGCGGGACCGCACCGGGAGCGCTGCCAGTGCGATTACGATGAGCTGTGTCACATTCTGCAAGGCACCGTGCGACTGACCGATGCCGAGGGCGTTGCGCGCACATTCGGCCCCGGTGATTCGTTCGTGGTCGCCAGCGGGTTCAATGGCACCTGGGAAAACCTCACCCCGGTGCGCAAGGTCTACTTCATCCTCGGCTAACGTACCTGATTACGCCCGTTGCGCTTGGCCTGATACAGCGCATCGTCGGCACGGGTCAGCAGGCTCTCCGGCGTGTCACCGGGTTGAGCATGAGCCACGCCGAACGACGCGGTGATGGTGTCCAGCACCGTGTCGGTGCCCCGGGCCTTGACCCGCAGCGCCTGGACTTTCAGGCGCAGGCGTTCGGCAAAGACAGCAGCGGCCGCCACATCCGGGCAATCCTTGAGCACGACACAGAATTCTTCACCACCGTAACGCGCGGCAATGGCCTCGGCCGGCAGTGAGTCACGCAACACCCGGGCGACATGCTGAAGCACGCGGTCGCCCAGGGGATGGCCGTACTGGTCGTTGAAGTGTTTAAAGTGGTCGATATCCAGCATCACCAGCGCCACGCCGGTCGCCGCGTTGCTCATCGCCTGCTCGAACTTGCGGTTGAAGGTGGCACGGTTGAGCAATTCGGTCAGGCCATCGAGGCTCGCGGCCAATTGGGCGCGCTCCAGTTTGTCCCGCAGGCTTTTGATCTCGTGTTGCGCCGACTGCAACCGGGAGAGGAAGTGCTCCTGCTGACTTTGCATCAGTTGGGTGCTTTGTTGCAGCTGGATCAGGATGCTCGGCAACCGCTCGTTGGCGGGCTCTTCAAGCATTTGCAGGTATTGGTCGAGGTTGGCCTGGAAATTCTGATTGCCCTTCACGCTGCGCGATACATCGCGCTCCATATCGTCGACCAGGTTGATCGCTTCCTGTTGCCCGGAACGGGCGTCCGCCAGTTCGTCGCGGATTATGTACTCGCGAAACAGTCTGGCGGCCGACTCCGGCGGGAAATAGTCGAAGTCATTGACCACCCGGTCCAGGTGCCGATTGAGTTCCGGCTCCTGGCCTTTGCTGTAGGTGTACCAGAGCGCGTAGTGCACCGGGTTGGGCGCAATGTTGTGACGAACCATCAGCGGCACTGCCTGCTTGAGCAACGCAGCCGCCTCGCGGGAGTCTTCTGGATACAGCGCTAGAACAGTCGCACGCGTGTCTGATTGGCTCATGGTTTCACTGTGGTGGTTTTTATTTGGCGATTGGCAACCGCGCTGAGCATAACCATACGCCCGAAAAACGACCATCCTGACTTGCCACAATTCAATCCGGTTTACAGCATCCGGCGTCGAAACCACTGGATGAGCCGGCAGAAAAAATGGACCAACTCACCGTTAAAGCTGAACGACACCCTCTCCCACAGGTATTGCCAAAGAAACAGCCCTCGGAAATGCACCGTCGCCGACCAACTCAACGTCCGTGGTTCGCCCTGGACCAGGTAATGGTTGGTGGCGAGCTTCAGGTCTTGGCGCCCCCCCTGTCGTTCGCCAAGACCTTTTCATGCCGACTCAAACCAGCTTGAGCGCGACGTTGATGTTGTTGCGCGTGGCTTTCGAGTACGGGCAATACTGGTGCCCGGTGTCGACGATTTTTTGCGCGGTTTCGCGATCCAGCCCTGGCAGGCTGACATTGAGTCGCGCCTGGAGCAGGTAGCCGCCTTCATTGGTGCCCAGGTCGACTTCGGCATCGACGGCCACATCCTTGGGCAACGCCACGTTCATTTCCCTGGCCGCAAGCTGCATGGCGCCGATAAAACAGGCTGACCATCCGGCAGAAAACAGTTGCTCCGGGTTAGTACCGCCACCGCCCGCACCAGGCGACGACAGCTTCACATCGAGGATTCCGTCGGAGCTGCGGGAGGCGCCGTCACGCCCGCCGGTGGTATGGGTCTTGGCGGTGTACAACACTTTATCGATCTGGTTCATGATGACCTCCTGATTGAGTTGTAAAAAAACCGGCTTCAACACCCCATCGGGTCGCCGGGATGGACAATAAATATAGACGTCACACGCCCACACCGTGGTCGATCCGACCAGCGCCCGTTTCTTCTTTATTTACGCGCCAACTTGTACCTGACGCAGTCCTCATAAAAGCTCTGCCGTACAGCCGCAGGCTTGAATCTCGACGGACTGTCATAAGTTTGCTCTGTAATGCCAAGTGCCATCATGCGCATCCAGGTTTTGGCGAATTTGTAGACCTGGATTTTCTGGCGCGCGGCATACAGCGAAACGCCTGAAAGCTTGAGTTCCTGTGCCCTTGCGGCGGTGCCCGCCCCCCAACTGCACATGTACTGATCATTGCTGGCCAGTTCTTTGGCTTGAGCCGAATTGGCTACACCCGCAACTATTAGCGGGATTAACGCGATCCATGTCTTGCGCATCTTGACCTATTTAACTGGCTGAAAATGAACTAATTTTGCTGAGGATTTTTAAACTTGGGGGCCAGCATCGTGCCTTTTCTGCAAATTAATGCAAAAACCAGACGGGTAATGTCATTTCTTGCGGGTTTTCAATCCTTTGCTATAGCTAAGACTCTCAATCGCCAACTAAGTGAGGCAACGGAATGTCAGTCGCAAAGAAAATGAGTGTGGGGCAACTGACAATGTTGACCGCCGTCAACATGTTAGGCTCAGGCATTGTGCTGCTACCGACGAAACTCGCGGAAGTTGGTGCAATTTCGATTCTCTCCTGGCTGGTGACGGCCACCGGCTCCCTCGCTCTGGCCTACGCCTTTGCGCGATGCGGGATGCTCAGCCGCAAGACCGGCGGCATGGGCGGTTATGCCGAATACACGTTCGGTAAAGCGGGTAACTACATCACCAACTACACCTACGGTCTCTCGCTGTTGATTGCCAACGTCGCGATCAGTATTACAGCGGTTGGTTATATCCAGGTGTTGTTCGGGATAAAACTGGATTCCCTGCAAGTAGGCCTGGCGACCATTGCGCTGTTGTGGATCACCACTTTCGCCAACTTTGGCGGCGCGAGCATTACCGGCCGGATCGGTGCGATCACGGTCTGGGGTGTAATTGCACCTGTAGTGCTGGTATCCACGGTGGGCTGGTTCTGGTTCGACAGCAGCGTTTACGCCGCTGGCTGGAACCCTCACGACAAGGGCTGGTTCGAAGCGGCCGGCGCCTCGGTGGCGATCACCCTGTGGGCCTTCCTCGGCCTGGAATCGGCTTGCGCCAACACCGACGCGGTGGAAAACCCTGAGCGCAACGTACCGATTGCCGTGCTGGGCGGCACCCTGGGTGCGGCGGTGATCTACATCGTCTCCACCAACGTCATCTTCGGTATCGTCGGCAACGAAGAACTGGTCGCGTCCACCGCACCGTTCGGCCTGGTGTTCGCCAAGATGTTCACCCCGATGGTCGGGGACATCGTGATGGCGGCCATGGTGCTCGCCTGCATCGGTTCGCTGTTGGGTTGGCAGTTCACCATTGCCCAGGTGTACAAAAGCTCGGCGGACACCGGTTACTTCCTGTCGATCTTCGCCAAGGCCAACAAGGCGGGAACGCCGATTGTCGGCATGCTGGTCCTGCTCGCCGCACAGACCGCGCTGGCCCTGCTCACCATCAGCCCCGACCTGAGCAAGCAGTTCGACACCCTGGTCAACCTCGCGGTGGTCACCAACCTGGTGCCTTACATCCTGTCCATGGCCGCGCTGATGACCATGCAGAAAGTCTCCAACGTGCCGGAAGGCAAGGCGCTGGCAACCAACGTCATTGCCCTGATCGCGGCGGCCTACAGCTACCTGGCGCTGTACAGCTCCGGCGAGCAGGCGCTGATGCTGGGCGGCGTGGCGACCATCGCTGGTTACACCCTGTTCGGCTTCGTCAACAACCGCCTGATCCGCCTCGAAGCACTCAACAACAGCGTACCGACGCAAACCGTCAGCGCGCAGCACCTCACTGCCGAGCCAGTGCCGGTGAATAATCTGAATACAGCAATTATGGAGGTTCAAGCATGACGGAATATAAACACTCGCTGGGCATGCTGGCGCTACTGGTCAGCAGTGCGCCGGACAAGCGAACGGTGTTCGGCCGTGCCCTGGACCAACTGGTCCACGACGTAGAGGGCCGTGGTGTCAGTGTACTGGCCTCGGAAAGCCTCACCGATGCCGCCTCGATCCTGCGCTCGGACCCGGCCATTCAATGCGTGCTCATCCGGTGGGAAATGGACACCAGCGAAGGCCACGCCGATTGCACCAGATTGCTGGTCAAGCTACGCGAGCGCAACACCCGGGTACCGGTGTTTCTGATCAGCGACCGTACCACCGCGTCGACCATTCCGTTATTGGTCATGCAACACGCCGACGACTTCATCTGGCTGCCCGAGGACACCTCGCGCTTCCTCAGCGGGCGCATCCTGGCCGCTATCGAACGCTATCGCCAGGCTGCCCTGCCGCCGATGTTCGGCGCGCTGGTGAAGTTCGCCCGCAACTATGAATACTCGTGGCACACCCCTGGGCATGCCGGTGGCACGGCATTCCTGAAAAGCACCGCTGGTCGGGCCTTCTACGAGTTCTTCGGCGAAAATCTGCTGCGTTCCGACCTGTCGATCTCGGTCGGCGAACTGGGCTCCCTGCTCGATCACAGCGGCCCGATCGGCCAGGGCGAACGCTATGCCGCCAAGGTCTTTGGCGCGCACCGCACGTACTACGTGACCAACGGTTCGTCGATGTCCAACCGCGTCATCCTCATGGCCAGCGTCACGCGCAATCAGATCGCCCTGTGCGACCGCAATTGCCACAAGTCCGCCGAACATGCGATGACCCTGTCCGGGGCGATTCCGACCTACCTGGTGCCGACCCGCAACCGCTACGGCATCATCGGCCCGATCCTGCCGCAGACCCTGAGCGCCGAAGGCGTGCAAGCCGCCATCGCCGACAATCCGCTGGTCAAGCAAGGCATCGACCCGACGCCGGTGCACGCCATTGTCACCAACTCCACCTACGACGGCCTGACCTACAACGTCACCCGTGTCGAAGAGCTGCTGGGCGAAAGTGTCGACCGTCTGCACTTCGACGAAGCCTGGTACGGTTATGCGCGCTTCAACCCGCTGTACAGCGGTCGCCATGCCATGCACGGCAACCCGGCCGATCACGACAAGTCCAGGCCGACCGTGTTCGCCACCCAGTCGACCCACAAGCTGCTGGCCGCCCTGTCCCAGGCCTCGATGATCCACGTACGTGACGGCCGTAACCCGATCGAACATGCGCGCTTCAACGAGTCGTACATGATGCACGCCTCGACCTCGCCGAACTACGCGATCATGGCCTCCTGCGACGTCAGCTCGGCGATGATGGAAGCGCCGAGCGGGCAGATCCTCACCAACGAGTCGATCGAAGAAGCCATCAGCTTCCGCCAGGTGCTCTCGCGCATGCACAACGAGATGCTGAGCAAGGATGACTGGTTCTTCACCTGCTGGCAGCCGCCGACCGTACAGGTTGGCGCAGCGACCGTGCCGTTCCATGAGGTTGACCCGGCTACGCTCAAAACCGATCCGAACTGCTGGGTCCTGCACCCGAACGCGGTATGGCACGGCTTCGGCGACATCGAAGACGGCTACTGCATGCTCGACCCGATCAAGGTTTCGGTACTTGCCCCGGGCATGGGCGACGACGGCAACCTGCTCGCCAACGGCATCCCCGCCTGCGTGGTCACCGCGTACCTGGGTCGCCAGGGTATCGTGGTCGAGAAAACCACCGATTTCACCATCCTGTTCCTGTTCTCCATCGGCATCACCAAAGGCAAGTGGGGCACGCTGCTCAACGCCCTGCTCGACTTCAAGCGCGATTACGACGACAACGCCGAGCTCGAGCTGTGCCTGCCCGATCTGTACAACGCCAACCAGCATCGCTATGCCGGCATGGGCCTGAAGGATCTGGCTGACGAAATCTTCGCCGCCATGAAGCAACACAAGACCACCGCCAACATGTCCCAGGCCTTCGGCACCCTGCCAAAAGCCGAGTTCAGCCCGGTGGAGGCCTACGAAAAACTGGTGCGCAACGACATCGAGCTGGTCACCCTCAACGAAGCCGCCGGGCGCCTCGCCGCCACCGGTATCGTGCCCTACCCGCCAGGCATTCCGTTGCTCATGCCAGGCGAGAACGCAGGGCCTGCGGACGGTCCGTTACTGGCGTATCTCAAGGCACTGGAAGCCTTCGACAAATCCTTCCCCGGGTTCACCCATGACACCCACGGGATCGAAGTCGAGGACGGCGTTTATCGGATGCTGGTGTTGAAGTGAGGTAAGCGAGACCAAGGAGCGAGCTTGCTCGCGATAGCGTTTTTGCAGCCAACATCTCTGTTGCCTGACACTCCGCCATCGCGAGCAAGCTGAACTGGCCTAATGATTTTGGACACTTCAATCGGGCGCTATGATGGCGCCCAAATCTGAGGTGTTTGGATATGCGTAAATCTTATTCCAGTGAGTTCAAGCTCAAAGCTGCCAGCATGGTGCTGG
>NZ_JAGYGN010000037.1:0-59409 GCF_019947515.1 Pseudomonas sp. A-B-19 | reverse complement strand
TACGGGCCAGCTGGAAGGCATCAACAATCGAATCAAGGTCATTAAGCGGATGGCGTACGGTTACCGGGACAGCGAATTCTTTTTCATGAAGATCAAGAGCGTCTTTCCCGGTAATCCGTGAAGAACCTTTTTTATTGCTGCAATTTACCGACGCCACAAATCCTGTAGGAGCTGGCTTGCCAGCGAAAGCGGTCTGTCAGCCAACATCGCTATTACATGTGCCGGCCTCTTCGCTGGCAAGCCAGCTCCTAAATTGACCAAGGTCGAAAAACAAACAAAAAAAGGGCAACCGAAGTTGCCCAAAATGCCTTGCGTGCTCATTACATCCAGAAAGAACTACGGTTATTTCCGCTTGTGCGAATCCTTCCAGATAAAAAGTCCGAATCCTGCAAAAAATACAAACATGAGGCCGACAGTCAGCACTCCGGCGATCACCACGTTGTCGAAAAACATGACGCCTCTCCTGTACTTGCCCTGCTGCGATAGGGCTAAGTTAACCAAACGGACAGGAGAGAACATTGATCAGGATCAATGTCGCCCGAGACTGGGCAAGAGGAAGGGGAAAGTTTGACCCGCATCAATAAATGCGGGGGGATTTCAGCGCTTTTTCGGTTTGTTTTTCGGCTTTTTCCTGGCCTTGCCCAACGGCATGGCCTGCTCGAACGCCTGGCGAACTTCATTGAGTCGCTTGTCGTTGAGGTCATGAACACGCTTGGCGCGTTCAGCGTTGAGGTCAATCAGTTTGTCGTCTTGGCTCATGGCGGTCAGTGCATCGCTTGAAATGAGTTTCAGCCGCCGTAGCGTTCGGCAACCCTGCTCCAATAATGCGGCCTGACAGCCGCGCTGACCAGCCCGCGGTCAAATCTCGATATCGACCCACAACCCCTGCCGCGGCTGATCGTCCATCAGCGGCGCCACGGGCACGGTGTTGTCGGCATTGAGTTCATCGCCGGGAATCGCCAGGTGCGCCTCGGGGTCATGATCAGCCTCGCGGCGACGTCTTTGCTGCTCCTGTTTGCGGCGCTGTTCCTCGCGCAGCACTGACCCGTCCTCTTCGGGATTGCGCTTTTGCAGGTCAATGGTGCTTTCACTGGAGCTTTCCTGCACCGGCACCACCGGTGGAATGTCCGGACGCTGGCGGATCGGGTCGGTTTGCGAAGTGATCGGCACGGCACTCAGGGGGAGCATCGGTGGCAGCATGGTTTCGGTCTCCTGTCAGCAGGCTGTCGGCTGCGGGGATGGCGACTTGAGCCATCGGTCGCAAACTGTGACCCAATTGGCACTCATTAATGCACCGGGCGGCGCGCCATGCACAGGTGGACTAACGTAAGACTGTGAGTTTTTCTGAGAGTCCTTTGGCCCTGAAGCCCTCATTCCGTTAAGATAGCCCGCTTTTTCAGGTGGGAGTCAGGCAGCATGGCGCAGCAGTATCAACCGGGGCAACGCTGGATCAGTGACAGCGAAGCCGAGCTGGGTTTAGGCACCGTTCTGGCACAGGACGGCCGCTTGTTGACCGTGCTCTACCCGGCCACTGGCGACACCCGCCAGTACGCGCTACGGAATGCGCCTCTGACCCGCGTGCGGTTTTCGCCCGGTGACTCCATCACTCACTTCGAAGGCTGGAAACTGACCGTCCGCGAAGTCGACGACATCGATGGCCTGCTGGTTTACCACGGCCTCAACGGGCAGAACGAAGTGGTCACCCTGCCGGAAACCCAACTGTCGAACTTCATCCAGTTCCGCCTGGCCAGCGACCGTCTGTTCGCCGGCCAGATCGACCCGCTGGCCTGGTTCTCCCTGCGTTATCACACGCTGGAACACACCAGCCGCCAGCTGCAGTCCTCCCTTTGGGGCCTGGGCGGCGTGCGTGCGCAACCGATCGCGCACCAGCTGCACATTGCCCGCGAAGTCGCCGACCGCATCGCGCCACGGGTTCTGCTGGCCGATGAAGTGGGCCTGGGCAAAACCATCGAAGCCGGCCTGGTGATCCATCGCCAATTGCTCTCGGGCCGCGCCAGCCGTGTGCTGATCCTGGTTCCGGAAAACCTGCAGCACCAGTGGCTGGTCGAGATGCGCCGCCGTTTCAACCTGCAGGTCGCGCTGTTCGACGAAGAGCGCTTCATCGAAAGCGATGCCAGCAACCCGTTCGAAGACACCCAACTCGCGCTGGTCGCGCTCGAGTGGCTGGTGGACGACGAGAAAGCCCAGGACGCGCTGTTCGCGGCCGGCTGGGACTTGCTGGTGGTCGACGAAGCTCACCACCTGGTGTGGCACGAAGATCAGGTCAGCCCCGAATACTCGCTGGTCGAGCAACTTGCCGAAATCATTCCCGGCGTGCTCCTGTTGACCGCCACCCCGGAACAATTGGGCCAGGACAGCCACTTCGCTCGTCTGCGCCTGCTCGACCCAAACCGTTTCCACGACCTGCAAGCCTTCCGCGCCGAAAGCGAAAACTATCGCCCGGTGGCTGAAGCCGTTCAGGAGTTGCTGGACAAAGGAAGCCTGTCGCCGCAAGCCCACAAGACCATCCACGGTTTCCTCGGCAACGAAGGCGAAGCCCTGCTGGCCGCCGTCAACGATGGCGATACCGAAGCCAGCGCCCGCCTGGTGCGCGAACTGCTCGACCGCCACGGCACCGGCCGCGTGCTGTTCCGTAACACCCGCGCCGCCGTGCAGGGTTTCCCGGAGCGCAAGCTGCACCCGTACCCGCTGCCGTGCCCGGACCAATACCTCGAACTGCCGTTGGGCGATCACGCCGAGTTGTACCCGGAAGTCAGTTTCCAGGCCCAGCCGGATGCCAACGAAGAAGAACGCTGGTGGAAATTCGACCCCCGCGTCGAATGGTTGATCGATCAGCTGAAGATGCTCAAACGCACCAAAGTGCTGGTGATCTGCGCCCACGCCGAAACCGCCATGGACCTGGAAGACGCCCTGCGCGTGCGCTCGGGCATCCCGGCTACAGTGTTCCACGAAGGCATGAACATCCTCGAGCGTGACCGCGCCGCCGCGTACTTCGCCGATGAAGAGTTTGGCGCGCAAGTGCTGATCTGCTCGGAAATCGGCAGTGAAGGTCGCAACTTCCAGTTCTCCCATCACCTGGTGCTGTTCGACCTGCCGTCCCACCCGGACCTGCTGGAGCAACGCATCGGTCGTCTGGACCGGATCGGCCAGAAGCACACCATCGAACTGCACGTGCCATATCTGGAAACCAGCCCGCAAGAGCGTCTGTTCCAGTGGTACCACGAAGCACTGAACGCATTCCTCAACACCTGCCCGACCGGCAACGCCTTGCAGCATCAGTTCGGCTCGCGCCTGCTGCCGCTGCTGGAAGAGGCCGACGATGGCGAGTGGCAAGCGCTGATCGACGAAGCCCGCGCCGAGCGTGAGCGTCTGGAAGACGAGCTGCACACCGGTCGCGACCGCTTGCTGGAACTCAACTCCGGCGGCGCGGGTGAAGGTGATGCACTGGTCGAGGCGATCCTCGAGCAGGACGATCAGTTCACCCTGCCGATCTACATGGAAACCCTGTTCGACGCCTTCGGCATCGACAGTGAAGACCATTCGGAAAACGCGCTGATCCTCAAGCCCAGCGAAAAAATGCTCGACGCCAGCTTCCCGCTGGGCGACGACGAAGGCGTGACCATCACTTACGACCGTAACCAGGCGCTGTCTCGCGAAGATATGCAGTTCATCACCTGGGAACACCCGATGGTTCAGGGTGGCATGGACCTGGTCCTGTCCGGCTCGATGGGCAACACCGCCGTGGCGCTGATCAAGAACAAGGCACTGAAGCCGGGCACTGTGTTGCTGGAACTGCTGTATGTCAGCGAAGTGGTTGCCCCGCGCTCGCTGCAACTGGGTCGCTACCTGCCGCCGGCCGCCCTGCGCTGCCTGCTCGATACCAATGGCAACGACCTGTCGGCCCGCGTTTCGTTCGAAACCCTGAACGATCAGCTTGAAAGCGTGCCACGTGCCAGCGCCAACAAGTTCATCCAGGCCCAGCGTGACCAGTTGACGCCACGGATCAACGCCGGTGAAGCGAAGATCCTGCCCCGTCACACTGAACGTGTCGCCGAGGCGCAGCGTCGCCTGGCCGCCGATACCGAAGAAGAACTGGCACGTCTGACCGCATTGCAAGCGGTCAACCCGACCGTACGCGACAGCGAACTGGTTGCCCTGCGCAATCAACGCGAGCAAGGCCTGGCCATGCTCGACAAGGCTGCGCTGCGACTGGAAGCGATTCGGGTGCTGGTGGCGGGTTAACAACTCTCCTCCACCGCTATAAAAAGAAGGCCCGCAGCGATGCGGGCCTTTTTGTTTACTTCAATTTCAGTAGTGCTGCTGATGGCTTCATCGCGAGCAAGCTCGCTCCCACAGGGATCTCATATGCAATGAAGATCCAATGTGGGAGCGAGCTTGCTCCGGGCGGCGTTCCGACGATAGCGGTTAAGCAGTCACCGCAGAACCTTCAGGCTCAACCACCGCCACCAACCCTTCCTTCATCCGCTTGGCATCGCGCACAAAACACCGCGAAGCCAGCACCAGAAACACCACGGTGAACAACAGCGCCACCGGAATCAGGTACATCGCATCGTGCAGGCCGACCGCCTTGAAGGCTTCGGTCATCTGCCCGGCACCGGCCGCCAGCATCGCCGAGTAGGCAAAGTGATCCGACAAGGCCCCGACCACCACCGGCCCCAAACCGCCGCCCAACAGATACAGCCCGGCAAAGAACAGCGCCATGGCCGTCGCCCGCAACCGCGGCTCGACCACATCCTGAATCGCTGTGTACACGCAGGTGTAGAAGTTGTAGGCGAACAGCCAACCGAGACTGAACACGGCGACAAACACACCAATCTCGATGCGCCCGGAATGCAGCGCCCACGCGGTGCAGACCGTCGAAATCATCAGGCTGAAGGCCGCAAACAACAGCCGCCCGTTGGCAATCCGCTGGTGAATCTTGTCCGCAATCCAGCCACCGAGGGTCAGGCCGACCAACCCGGTCACACCGACAATAACTCCGGTGGCGACCGCGGCATCCTGCAACGGCATGAGAAAGTACCGTTGCAGCATCGGTACCAGAAACGAGTTGCAGGCATAGGTGGCGAAGTTGAAACACAGGCCGGCCATCACCAGCCACAGGAAGGTTGGCACCGCCAATACCCGACGGATCGGCCGATCGATCTTTTCCTGCGACACCTGAACGCTCTCGGCGGCGCCGCGTTTTGGTTCCTTGATGAAAAACATGAAGATCGCGAGGACCAGCCCGGGCACCGCTGCGATAAAAAACGGCGCGCGCCAGCTATCGAAGGCCTTGACCATCGCGCCGATGGTGAAGAACGCCAGCAACAGCCCCAATGGCAGCCCGAGCATGAAGATGCCCATGGCGCGAGCCCGGCGGTGAGCCGGGAACAAGTCGCCGATCAGCGAGTTGGCGGCTGGCGCGTAACTGGCCTCACCGATACCGATGCCCATGCGCACGATCAGGAAACTCCAGAAACTGCCCACCATACCGTTGACGGCGGTCAAACCGCTCCACACCGCCAGCCCCCAACCCATCAGTTTGCTGCGCGAGCCGGTATCGGCCATGCGCCCCAATGGCAAGCCGGCAATGGCGTAGACGATAGTGAATGCCGTACCGATGATCCCCAGCTGGAAATCACTGAGGTGCCATTCCATGCGAATGGGTTCGATGATGATGGCCGGAATGGTGCGGTCGAAAAAATTGAACAGATTGGCCAGGAACAACAGGAACAGGATGCGCCAGGCATTGGCCGCTTGGGTCGAGTTCTGCATGGGTCCGTCTCTTTTATTGTTTTTGGGGCGTCACTGCCCCCGGACTTTGCAATCTAGACAGGCCGACCACGACTGTCTTTCATTATTCGCCAGGCTGATACCCACCCATGGGACGCAACCTGTAGGACCTTTCGCAGGGCGGGTATTTCGCAGTCCGTCCGTTCGTTGAAAAATACCCTTCTCCCCCCCTTCCAAAGCCGTTGGCGAAGCCTAGAATAGCGGCCTTGTTTCCCCTCCGTGTCTCCACTCCTCCTTACGATAATCGCCCATGTCCGAAGCCAGTCCGTGTCTGAATTGCGGTGCCTGCTGTTCTCATTTTCGCGTGTCATTTTTCTGGGGGGAATGTGCCTCGTCCGGGGGAACGGTACCCGATGAGCTTGTCGAGCAGATCAGCCCCAGCCGGGTCGCGATGCTCGGCACCGGCTGCAAACCCGTGCGCTGCACCAGCCTGGTGGGAGACGTGGGCAGTACGGTGCAGTGCTCGATTTACGAAAAACGCTCCAGCACTTGCCGGGAGTTCGAGGCTTCTTGGGTCGATGGCCTGGCCAATCCCGATTGCGACGCGGCCCGTGCCGCTTTCGGCTTGCCGGCGCTGCAACCCGCATTCGAGACGCCTCAGAAGCAAATCGCCTGAGCATTAGAACGAATCGCTATCAGGCTAATGCCAAAATCATTAGCATCAATGTGCCACTATCACTTGTGCTCCATCCACGCCCTCTATACTCCAGGACATTCGCTGGCGCTCCTTGCGCCGGCCTCAGGGATAACGATGGGGGCATGCTATGGAGTGGCTTGGTTTGCATTTCATTACCGAGCTACCAGAGAGTGGGCAGGTCATTCTTGATTGCACGCATGACCCTTTTCTGGTGCTGCTGGCTTATCTGGTCGCCTGTGTCGGCTGCTTCGCGACACTGGACATGGCCGAACGGGTTGCTCACGCTGAACAATCCGCCTCCCAAACGCTCTGGCGCTGGGTTGGCAGCGGGTGCCTGGCCGGCAGTATCTGGGCCATGCACTTCGTCGGGATGCTGGCATTCCAGGCGCCTGTCGATCTTCACTACCAACTGCCTGTCACGGTGTTCTCGCTAACCATCGCGCTGCTCGCCGCGTGGCTGGCCATGCATACCCTCAGCCTTCCCGAGCTGAGTTTGCGACAGTGCCTCACGGCATCGATCGGGATCGGCCTGGGTATCTCGACCATGCATTACGTGGGCATGACGGCCATGCACTCCAATGCCTCGGTCTATTACCATCCGGGCCTGTTTGCCCTTTCCATTGCGATCGCGATCGGTGCCGCACTGGCAGCCTTGTTACTGGCATGGTATCTGCGCGACGGCGCCGGCATACTGCATCAGCTCATCAAATACTGCGCCAGCCTGTTGCTCGGGGCTGGCATCCTCAGCATGCACCTCACTGCCATGGCCGCCTTCAACCTGGTGCTGCCCGAAGGCAGCCTGCCAGCGAAAACCGGCGATCACAGCCAACTGCAACTGGCACTGACCGTGGCGGTCATGACCCTGCTGATCATCGGCAGCAGCATCAGCGCGGCGCTGGCGGACAAGAAACTGCAACGCAAGGACCACGACCTGCAACGGGTCAACTCCCTGCTCAGCCAGTTGGACCAGGCGCGCATGTCACTGCAACAGGTGGCGCACTACGACGCGCTGACCAACCTGATCAACCGCCGCGGATTCAACCAGGTCTTCGCCGAAAAACTCATCGACAAAGCCAACAAAGGCGGGATGCTGGCGGTCATGTTCCTGGACATCGACCATTTCAAGCGAATCAACGACAGCCTTGGCCACGATGCCGGTGACGAACTGCTCAAAGTGCTTGCCGGGCACATCAAGAGTTCGATTCGCGGTCACGAGGATGTGGTCGCGCGCTTCGGCGGCGACGAGTTCTGCCTGCTCATCGACCTGCATGATCGTGAAGAGGCGCGGCAGATGGCCCAACGCATCATGCTGAAAATGAAGGAGCCCATCGAACTGGCCGGCAGGCGCATGGTCATGACCACCAGCATCGGCATCAGCCTGTTTCCGGAAGATGGCAAGACGTGTGAAGAACTGCTGAAGAACGCCGACCTTGCGCTGTATCAGTCCAAGGGCGGTGGCCGCAATGGCCTGAGCTTTTTCAGCGCCAACCTGAAAACCCGCGCCACACTGGAATTGCAACTGGAAGAAGAACTGCGCTTTGCCCTGCGAGAAGACGCTGGCCTGATGCTCTATTACCAGCCGATCTATGACCTCAAGACCGGTCAGGTCAGCAAGCTCGAAGCCTTGATTCGCTGGCAACACCCGGTCCATGGTTTCCTCGTACCGGATCGCTTTATCGCCATCGCCGAGGCCAACGGCCTGATCGCCGAACTGGACAACTGGGTGCTGCGCAAGGCCTGCGAAGATCTGGGCGAGTTGTCGCGCCAGGGTTGTGTAGACCTCAAGATCGCCGTGAATTGCTCGCCCCTGAGCCTGGCGCGCGTTGAACTGGCCGATGAAATCGAGTCCGCATTGCGGGCCGCCGGTGTGGAGCCCCACCGGCTGGAACTGGAAGTCACGGAAAACGCCTTGATGGGCAATATCGCCAATACGCTGATGTTGCTGCGACAGATTCGTGCCCTCGGCGTGTGGCTGTCGATCGATGACTTCGGCACCGGCTATTCATCTCTGGCCTACCTCAAGCGCTTGCCGCTCAACACACTGAAAATCGACCGTTCGTTCATCCAGGACATCCCCAAGGCCACCCAGGACATGGAGATTGTCCAGGCGATCATCGTGATGGCCCATACCCTGCACCTGCAAGTGGTCACCGAAGGGGTCGAAACCTTCGAGCAATATCAGTTTCTGGAAAACCATGGCTGTGACTTCGTTCAGGGCTATTTGCTCAGTCGGCCGTTACCGCTGGCTGAACTGCATCCGGTACTGAACGAAATCAAGCAGCGCAAGCACGCCTGTACCGTCACGACCCTGAGCCTGGCTCACGGTACATCTGCACTAATGTAGACGGGTCTTTTTCAAGGAAACCCTGACTCCCATGCAGGCGCATCAACTGCGCGGCCAGACCACTGATCGGTGTCGCCGAGCCTTGCTCACGGGAAAACTTCACAGCGGTATCCAGATCCTTGAGCAACGTGCGCACATGCCACTTGACCGGCTCGAAACGGTTTTCCGCCATTTGTGGGGCCAGGATCTGCAAGGGTTTCGAATCGGCAAAGCCGCCGGCCAGCGCTTCGGCGATCAGACTGGCATCAACCCCGGAACGTTCCGCCAACGCGACCACTTCGGCAATCACCAAGGCATTGCAGGCGACGATCATCTGATTGCACGCCTTGGTCACCTGCCCTGCCCCGACGCCGCCCATGTGCGTCACACGTTGCCCCAGGTTCAGCAGAACGGGGCGAACCCGATCCAGATCCTGCGGCTCGCCACCCACCATGATCGCCAGCCTCCCGGCTTCAGCCCCGACCACACCGCCGGACACCGGCGTGTCGAGCCAGCCCATGCCGGTTTTGCCGGCGAGCTCTGCGGCCATTTCCCGTGTGGCGTTGGGCTCCAGGCTGGAGAAATCCACCAGCAACTGGCCTTTTTTGGCGCCCTCCGCAATGCCTGCCGGAGCAAACACGACCTCGCGTACGACCGACGTATCCGCCAGGCACAACATCACCACGTCCGCGTGCTGGCACAGTTCTGCCGGGCTGGCGACCTGGCGTGCCCCGGCCTCCACCAGCGGCTTGCACTTGTCCGGATTGCGATTCCATACCGCCAGCGGATAACCCGCTGCCAACAGGCGCCGGCACATTGGCAACCCCATCAGGCCGATCCCGGCAAACCCCAGCGAAGGTAGCGTTGACATCATTTTGCCTCCTTTTGATTAAAGATCGCCAAATATTGGCCGATCCATCATGACTCAGGAAAGGATTCACGCCGAGCGATGCTCAGGCCAAGGACCAAGGCATGGTCCAGGTACGCGCTGAAAAAAAGACGCGATTGTATTCCGTGACGGTTCGACGACTGCGAGTCGGCCAACCAATCAGCCCAGGTAGATGGCGAACAATGACTTCTAAAAACAACCCGGCCACTGCGGTAACCGATCTGACGTTGAGCCCTGCGGCCAACGGCCCGTCATCACTGAAGCCATTGATTCAATCGCGCCCCTTGGCAACCCAGCAATACCTGTACTTCACCGAAACCAACACCGACCGCATCCTCGACAACCTCGACGGCCTGCGCGACATGGTGTTCCCGCGCGCACCGCATCTGGACGGCGACAGCGAACAGCACAACGATCAGGAATTCCCGTCGGTGTGCCTGATCGGCCTGGGCCGCTGCGGTTCGAACATTGCGCTGGACGTGGCGGAGCTGGTGTACAACGCCCGCAAGTTCTACCTCAACGAATTCAACAACGAAGATCGCCTGTCGCCAGACAAGCGTTTTGCCGAAAAGGGCTACAGCCCGGCCCAGTGGATCCGCAATAACCTGCGCCTGGGTCAGAACAAAAACACCAAGCCGGTGTTTCTGGTCGAGCCACTGGTGATGCTCGGCGACCTGGACAAGGACATCGCCGGACGCATCCGTTTCTCGCGCAAGGGCGAAAAAAGCGGTTTCCTGCGCGACTACAGCAAGATGAAAATCATGGACTTGTCGGAAGTCCACGCCGGCGGCGCCGGTAACGCGCCGATCCTCGGCCAGTACCTGGCCAAGATCATCCTGAACAAGGACACCCAGCGTTTCTCCAGCCCTGACTGGAAGATGATCCACTCGTACCTGATCGACAGCTGCGGCATCAAGGCCAACCAGTCGCGCCTGTATTTCTCGATATTCAGTGCCGGTGGCGGTACCGGTTCGGGCATGGCCTCGGAATTCGGTCTGGCCCAACAGCACTCGTACATGAACAAAACGTTCGACACCAAACCGATGGACGAGCACGACAGCAAGAGCGGCCACGCCTTCGTCTTCGAACCGATCTTCACCAGTGGCATCTGCGTACTGCCGAACATTTCCGATCACCGCAGTGAAATGTCCGAGGCCCTGCACATCAATGCCGGCCGCCTGCTGTGCAAGTACCTGTCGGAAGAGTGGGACTTCTCCTACAACTTCGCCAACGAAGACAGCAGCGAAGCCAGCGTCATGGGCCGCATCCGCCCATGGAACGCGATGATGCTGATTTCCAACGACATCATGCGTTACGCCGAAGAGAACGATGACGGCAATATCCAGAACATTGATGTCAATGCCATGGAGAAGCATGCCAACCAATACATCTCGCAGCAGATCTTCAACATTCTGACGGCCCAGGCGGTGACCACCGACTACGACCAGAACTATTTCCGTCGCGCCGGCATCGACATCGGCGAAACCATCCGCCTGGACGCCAACGACCTGTTCATGAGTCTGGCCGGCCCGGTGGCGATTGCCTACGCAGAGTCCGTGGTGCCGGAAACCCCGCCGCCGAGCAGCGACAAATTCAAGGTGTTCGAGAAAGAGCCGCAGCGCCTGAACATCGACGACCTGTTCTTCCGTTCGATCGACCTGCCGCACTTCAACAAGGTCACCCAGGCCATCGAAGGCATCAGCCTGTTGCCGATCGAGTCCAAGCGCTATCGCGCGTCGCTGGAGCAGTACAAGAACTCGGGGTACGACGCGGCGGCCCTGCACGACCTGCACTTCTTCAAGAATTGCTCGTCGGTGGTGTCGATCGTTTCCTTGCCCAAGGACTACAAGCTGTCCTACATGGATTTGAACCGGTTGAAGACGCACCTCAACAGCCTGTTCCCCAACACCACGCTCAAGCGCTACGCGCTGGTGATCGGTGCCTCGGCCAACCTGTCGCTGACCACCCTGATCGCCAAGAGCCCGTGCCTGTCGGACGACTTCCTGACACTGATCGTGGCCTTCATCAAGCGCTGCTTCGCAAAAAATCCGTACCGCTTCGACGAGACCCTGGACAACTCGATCCTGGACTTCATCATCAACGAACAGTTCGATGAAGACCGGATCGACGAGTTGCTCAACGAATTCGAGAACCCGGCGAAGATCCTCGATACCAACTGGTACGCGATCAAGCCGATGTACGAGAAGAAGTACCGAGAGCTGATCAATGACAAGGACAAGTTCGTCTCGATCAACGACATCCGCCTGTCACGCGACTGTGTGAAGAAATCGATCAAGTACCTGCGTGAGATCTACCGTCACCGAATTGGCAAGACCAAGGTCATTTCGTTGAATAACCATACGGGCAAGACTTTCTGAGACTGACCTGGTACCGAGTCGCTCCAATCGCTGGCAAGCCAGCTCCTACAGGATTTGATGTCGAACACATATTTCGTGAACGACACCGAACCCTGTAGGAGCTGGCTTGCCAGCGAAGGCGGCTTCGAATCCAACACACATTCAACATCCAGAAACAATTGAGCAGCCGTTCAGTTGTCCTCCCAACTGTTCCCGTTACGTTTACGTCACCGTGAGGCTGTGGCCTTTCTCCACGGCAACATGCCATCACGCTACCCGGCTACACACTTTCCCCCCTGAAAAGAACGCACCAAACAGGTGCGATCATTCAAACCTGCGCCCTTTCCTGGATCAGAATCCACGGCGAAACGACCACGGCCCACAACTGCGGATCACGTTCAAAAAGGTCCAGCGCCCGCGTTTCAGACAGTTTGGCGAGCTCGTCAGCGGCCAGCCAGGCAGCCACTTTCTCCCCTTCATCCTGGGCCACGGCCTCGGCGGCGGCGATCAAATCCAGGCCGGGATCGACCCACAATAGGGCACCCTTGGCGAAGAACGGCTCCAACTCTTTCCAGGTAATAGATGCGGTTTCACCAAGCAGCTTGGCATAGAGGGTGCTAGGTTCTTGATTCATGGGACTGTCCGGAAAAGAAATCGACGCGAATGATAACGTCGGTGGTCTGGCAGAAAAACCCGGATGTGATTGAGTCACCGAAATGAAAAGCGCAGTAAAGCCAGGGAATGCACTGAATCCGGCTATAAGCCCTTCAACACCCCCGCCGCAATTCTGTCTTTTTCTTTCAATAAAGCGACACTTGCAGGTTTTGTCCCCCGGCGCCGCCTTCCCAGGCCGACAATCGGCGCTCTACACTGTACCGGTACAGTTGTCGGGGGGCATTTCCGGGGGATGTCGTGGATATCTGACCCGGTTCTGCTGCCATCGGCGCCAGGACTATAAAAACTACAACAGTAAGAGTGGAGCACTATGACTAAGGCTACTAAGCAGATTTCCAAACTGTTTGCCGCTATGGTTCTGGCCGGGGTTGCCAGCCATTCGTTCGCAGCTGATACCATCAAGATCGGCATCGCCGGCCCTAAAACCGGCCCGGTCACTCAATACGGCGACATGCAGTTCATCGGCGCCAAGATGGCCATCGAGCAGATCAACGCCAAGGGCGGCGTCGACGGCAAGATGCTCGAAGCCAAGGAATACGACGACGCGTGCGACCCTAAACAAGCCGTGGCCGTCGCCAACAAAGTGGTCAACGATGGTGTGAAATTCGTTGTCGGTCACCTCTGCTCCAGCTCCACTCAACCGGCTTCGGACATCTACGAAGACGAAGGCGTGATCATGATCACCCCGGCTGCCACCAGCCCGGACATCACCGCACGTGGCTACAAAATGGTGTTCCGCACCATCGGCCTGGACAGTGCCCAGGGCCCTGCAGCCGGTAACTACATCGCCAACCACGTAAAACCGAAAATCGTTGCTGTGCTGCACGACAAACAGCAATACGGTGAAGGCATCGCCACTTCCGTGAAGAAAACCCTCGAAGGCAAAGGCGTCAAGGTTGCCGTGTTCGAAGGCCTGAACGCCGGTGACAAGGACTTCTCCTCGATCATCCAGAAGCTCAAGCAAGCCAACGTCGACTTCGTCTACTACGGCGGCTACCACCCGGAATTGGGCCTGATCCTTCGCCAGTCCCAGGAAAAGGGCCTGAAAGCCAAGTTCATGGGACCTGAAGGCGTCGGCAACGACTCCATCTCGCAAATTGCCCAGAACGCATCCGAAGGCCTGTTGGTGACCCTGCCGAAGTCTTTCGACCAGGACCCGGCCAACAAGGCGCTGGTCGAGGCGTTTGCCACCAAGAAACAGGACCCGAGCGGCCCGTTCGTGTTCCCGGCCTACTCGGCCGTCGAAGTGATCGCCGAAGGCATCAAGGCAGCGAAGAGCGAAGACCCCGCCAAAGTGGCTGAAGCCATTCACAAAGGCACCTTCAAGACCCCGACCGGCGACCTGTCGTTCGACGACAAGGGCGACCTGAAGGACTTCAAGTTCGTGGTCTACGAGTGGCATTTCGGTAAACCAAAGACCGAAGTTTCGCCTCAGTAAGCTGGCTCCATAAGTAATAGAGCCCACTGCGCAAGCCGTGGGCTTTGTTTTACGAGGTTAATAGGCCAGAGTCCCGCGATCCGGGAGCTGACTTACCTGAAAATCTTAAAACCGTCACCAGCGGTTCGCTGGCAAACGCTCGTGCGAAGGTGGCTACAGACCACACAGCCCGGGCCGGAACATGACTCCACCAGTGAAATGCGTATCAGGTTTTTAGGAGCGTTGTAATGCCTGAGATCTATCACTTCTTCCAACAGCTGGTTAATGGTCTGACCATTGGCAGCACCTATGCCCTGATTGCCATTGGCTACACAATGGTTTACGGCATCATTGGAATGATTAACTTCGCCCATGGCGAGGTCTACATGATCGGTTCCTACGTGGCCTTCATCGTCCTTGCCGGACTGGCCATGCTGGGTATCCATTCTCTGCCGCTGTTGATGACCGCCGCATTCCTGGCGACCATCGTTGTAACCAGTGCCTACGGCTACAGCATCGAACGGATCGCCTACCGCCCCCTGCGGGGCAGTAACCGCCTGATCCCGCTGATCTCGGCCATCGGCATGTCGATCTTCCTGCAAAACTCCGTACTGCTCTCGCAGGACTCCAAGGACAAATCGATCCCCAACCTGATTCCGGGCAGCTTCAGTTTCGGTCCGGGCGGCGCACAGGAAGTGCTGATTTCCTACATGCAGATCCTGGTGTTCGTGGTGACCCTGGTGGTGATGCTCTGCCTCACCCAGTTCATCTCGCGCTCACGCCTGGGACGTGCCTGCCGGGCCTGTGCCGAAGACATCAAGATGGCCAACCTGCTGGGCATCAACACCAACAACATCATCGCCCTGACCTTCGTCATTGGTGCCGCCCTGGCGGCCGTGGCAGCTGTATTGCTCAGCATGCAGTATGGCGTGATCAACCCGAACGCCGGATTCCTGGTGGGCCTCAAGGCCTTTACCGCGGCGGTACTGGGTGGCATCGGCAGCATTCCGGGGGCCATGCTCGGTGGTCTGGTGCTGGGGGTGGCCGAAGCATTCGGCGCCGATATATTCGGTGACCAGTACAAGGACGTAGTGGCTTTCGGCCTTCTGGTTCTGGTGTTGTTATTCCGGCCAACCGGCCTGTTGGGGCGTCCGGAGATTGAGAAAGTATGACTAGGAATCTTAAACAAGCGCTGTTCAGCGCCCTGCTGGTCTGGGCCGTGGCCTATCCGGTACTCGGCCTGAAACTGTCCATCGCCGGCATCAACCTCGAAGTACTGGGTGCCAGTACCTCAACGCTGTTCATCATCACCGCCAGCTCGGTGCTGATGTTCCTGCGGGTGCTGTTCGACAAGCAGTGGAACACCCTGATGAAGTCAGCGCCGAAAGGCGCGCTGATTTCGCCGAAGGTCAGCCACTTCATGACCCTGCCCAGCACCCAACGCTGGGTCATCATGGGGTTGATCGTGCTCGCGCTGGTGTGGCCGTTTTTCGGCTCGCGCGGTGCGGTGGATATCGCCACGCTGATTCTGATCTATGTGCTGCTCGGTCTGGGCCTGAACATCGTGGTCGGTCTGGCGGGGTTGCTCGACCTGGGCTACGTCGGTTTCTACGCGGTGGGTGCCTACAGCTATGCGCTGCTGTCGCACTACTACGGCCTGAGCTTCTGGATCTGCCTGCCCATCGCCGGACTGATGGCTGCGACGTTCGGCTTCCTGCTGGGCTTCCCGGTACTGCGTCTGCGCGGTGACTATCTGGCGATCGTGACCCTGGGCTTCGGTGAGATCATCCGTCTGTTCCTGCGTAACCTGACGGACCTCACAGGCGGACCGAACGGCATCAGCAACATCCCCAAACCGTCGCTGTTCGGCCTGAGCTTCGATAGAACGGCCGCCGAAGGCATGCAGACCTTCCACGAGTACTTCGGCCTGACTTACAACCCGGTCAGCAAGGTGGTATTCCTCTACCTGGTGGCGCTGTTGCTGGCGCTGTTCGCGCTGTTCGTGATCAACCGTCTGCTGCGCATGCCGATCGGCCGTGCCTGGGAAGCCTTGCGTGAAGACGAAATCGCCTGCCGTGCCCTGGGCCTGAACCCGACCGTAATCAAGCTGTCGGCCTTCACCCTGGGCGCCTGCTTCGCCGGATTTGCCGGTAGCTTCTTCGCCGCGCGTCAGGGTCTGGTGACGCCGGAGTCGTTTACCTTCATCGAATCGGCCACCATCCTGGCCATCGTGGTGCTGGGCGGCATGGGCTCGCAATTGGGCGTGGTCCTCGCGGCCATCGTAATGATTCTGTTGCCCGAGCTGATGCGTGACTTCAGCGAATACCGCATGTTGATGTTCGGTGCCCTGATGGTGCTGATGATGATCTGGCGTCCTCAAGGTCTGCTGCCCATGCAACGTCCTCACATGGAGCTGCGTAAATGAGCCGCGAGATCCTTAAAGTAGAAAATCTGAGCATGCGCTTTGGCGGCTTGCTGGCGGTCAACGGCGTGGCCTTGAGCGTGAAGGAAAAACAGGTCGTGGCACTGATCGGCCCCAACGGCGCCGGCAAGACCACCGTGTTCAACTGCCTGACCGGTTTCTACAAGCCGAGCGGCGGCAGCATCCTGCTGGACGGCGAGGCCATCGAGGGCCTGCCCGGCCACAAGATCGCCCTCAAGGGCGTGGTGCGTACGTTCCAGAACGTGCGGCTGTTCAAGGACATGACCGCGGTCGAGAACCTCTTGATCGCCCAGCACCGTCACTTGAATACCAACTTCCTGTCCGGCCTGTTCAAGACCCCGTCATTTCGCAGAAGCGAACGCGAGGCCATGGAGTACGCCGAGTACTGGCTGGAAAAGGTTCACCTCAAGGAGTTCGCCAACCGTCCGGCCGGCACCCTGGCCTACGGTCAGCAACGTCGCCTGGAAATCGCCCGCTGCATGATGACCCGCCCGAGGATCCTCATGCTCGACGAACCGGCCGCCGGCCTGAACCCGAAGGAAACCGAAGACCTCAAGGCGCTGATCGGTGTGCTGCGTGAAGAGCACAACGTCACCGTGCTGCTGATCGAACACGACATGAAACTGGTCATGAGCATTTCCGACCACATCGTCGTGATCAACCAGGGCACCCCCCTGGCCAACGGTACGCCGGAACAGATCCGCGACAATCCTGAAGTGATCAAAGCCTACCTGGGGGAAGCGTAAATGCTGCAGTTCGAAAACGTTTCCACCTTCTACGGCAAGATCCAGGCCCTGCACAGCGTCAACGTCGAAGTCCGTCAGGGCGAGATCGTGACCCTGATCGGCGCCAACGGTGCCGGCAAGTCGACCCTGCTGATGACGCTCTGCGGTTCGCCACAGGCCCACAGCGGCAGCATCCGCTACATGGGTGAGGAACTGATCGGCCAGGACTCCTCGCAGATCATGCGCAAGAGCATTGCCGTGGTGCCGGAAGGTCGTCGGGTGTTTTCCCGCCTGACCGTGGAAGAAAACCTCTCCATGGGTGGTTTCTTCACCGATAAGGGCGATTATCAGGAACAGATGGACAAGGTTCTCGGACTTTTCCCACGCCTGAAGGAACGCTTTGCCCAACGCGGTGGCACCATGTCCGGCGGTGAACAGCAAATGCTCGCCATCGGCCGTGCGCTGATGAGCAAGCCCAAGCTGTTGCTGCTCGACGAGCCGTCACTGGGCCTGGCACCGATCATCATCCAGCAGATCTTCGACATCATCGAACAGCTGCGCAAGGACGGTGTGACCGTGTTCCTGGTCGAACAGAACGCCAACCAGGCGCTGAAAATCGCTGACCGTGCCTACGTGCTGGAAAACGGCCGGGTCGTGATGCAAGGCACCGGTGAAGCATTGCTGACCGACCCGAAAGTGCGCGAAGCGTACCTCGGCGGCTAAGCCATTGTGGTAAACAGAAAACGGCCTTCGGGCCGTTTTTTTATGCCCACCACAATCTCAACAACAATGAAATTCCCTGTGGGAACGAGCTTGCTCGCGATGGCGGCTTCACCTTCAACATAGATGTTGGCTGACCTACCGCTATCGCGAGCAAGCTCGCTCCCACAGGGTCTAGTGTCAGATGCCTTTGTCACAACCGGTCCAGCGCCTCCCCACTGCGCTTGAACCACCCGATCAGATAGTCCGCCAGCACCTGCGTGCGCTTGGGCAATCCGCCCTGATACGGATGCACCAGATACATCGGCATGCTGCGGGTCTGATAATCGCGCAGCAGCCATCGCAAACGCCCTTCGGCCAGCTCTGTTGGCAAACAGTAGGATGGCAGGCGCGCAATACCGGCACCGACCAGTGCGGCTTTCTTCAACAGGTTGTAGTGGTTGCTGGCGAACGGCCCCGACACGCGCACCCGCAACAATTCATGCTGCTGGTGATACAGCCATTCTTCGCGGCCGCTGTAATGGCTGTTGAGCAGGCAACGATGCTCGGCTAGCGCCTGGGGTGTTTGCGGCTCACCGTATTGCTCCAGATAAGCCGGGCTGGCACAGGTCAGTTCTTGCCACGCCAGCAGCGGACGCGCCACCAGTCGCTGGTCAATCGCCACGTCAGAACGAATCGCCAGATCGAAGCCGTCGCGTGACAGATCGCGATAGCTGTTGTTGAGTTCCAGTTCGATCTGCACCTGGGGATACTTGGCGGAGAACTCCAGCAACACGCCATCGAAGAAGGTTTCCCCGAGTGATACCGGAACTGTCATCCGTACCGGGCCGGCCATGTCGTCCTTCAGCCGCGCCAGCGCCTGACGCGCCCGCTCGACTTGCACCACCAGCGCCTGAGCCTGTGGTAACAACGCAGCGCCGGCTGCCGTCAGGCTCAAACGGCGAGTGGTGCGTTGCAACAGCACCACGCAAAACTGCGCCTCCAACTGGCTGATGCGCTTGGACAGCTGGCCTTTGCTGCAACCGAGCTGCTGCGCCGCCAGGGTGAAACTTCCCGCTTCGATCAATACGGCGAACGCGGCCAGGTCATCCATCTCGCTCATGGATTGTTTCCATTTGAAAACCAAAGGTTGCCTATTAGTGCGCTTATCCGCAGAAAAAACCACCCTAAACTGATGCCTTGTTCAACCCACACGAGGATCAACCCCCATGAAAATTCTTTTGATCGGCGCAAACGGCACCATCGGATCAGCTATCGACACAGAACTGTCGCAACGCCACGAAATCATCCGCATAGGTCGCACCAGCGGCGACTTCCAGGTGGACATCAGTGACAGCGCCTCGATTCGTAAACTGTTCGCGCAGACCGGCAAATTCGATGCACTGGTGTGTGCCGCCGGCAACGTGACCTTCGCACCGCTCAGCGAAATGACTGAAGAGAGCTTTGCCTTGGGCCTGAAAGACAAGCTCATGGGCCAGGTCAATTTGCTGCTGATCGGCCGAGAGTTCGCCAACGACGGCGCTTCGTTCACCTTCACCACCGGCGTACTCAGCCATGATCCGATCTACAGCGGCGCATCGGCAGCACTGGTCAACGGTGCACTGGACAGTTTCGTTCGTGCCGCCGCCATCGAACTGCCCCGCGGCTTGCGTGTGAATTCGATCAGCCCGAATGTCCTGCTCGAAGCCATGGGCAAATACGCGCCGTACTTCCGTGGCTTCAAGCCGGTTCCTGCAGCGGATGTGGCTTTGGCCTACGCCAAAAGCGTGGAAGGCCTGCAAACAGGTCAGACCTTTCACATAGGCTGAGCCGGTTCAAGCTCAATCAACCAACGTGGGCAAGAGGTCTTTGGCGATGGCTTTCGGGATGGACACTCTGAACTGCGATCCCAGGACCGATTGCACTGTCGTCTCAGAAACCTTCCAACCATTGATCGATAGCGTCAATTTCCGGCCTATCGACTCGCGGCTAATGCGCTGCATACGCTCAGTTGCTTCAGGACTGAGCGTGACATTCATTTCAAACACCGAATGAAGTCTGTCGTTGTCCTTCAATAGCAAATCCATTCGGGTGAAGTCGGTTGCCGAAGACAAATTGATCTCGGCAGCCTGACTGCCCGTGGCCCCCGTCATCACAATCAAAAACAACCAGTTCTTCCAACCCATTGCGTTCTTCATATCCGCCCCCTGCAAAAGCGCGGCAGCTTACCTTTGGCGTCCTGAAACTCGGCATCGGAATAATTCAGAAGATGTTGCAGGAAATCACCCTCTACTTTGCCAGAGAGCAACTCCAGCCTTGTGATGAACGGTCAGCCTGAGTAACGTGGCGGCACTTGTCAGGAGACCCCAAGATGCGTGTTGCCCGTTCCTTAGTCCTCGTTGCCCTGCTTCCGCTGTTCGCCGCTTGCCAGTTGTTCGAGGGGGAGCGGCAGAGTGTTTCCCATGCCGGCCAGACACGTATGCAAGGCCAGTTGACCGCGGCGGACGGCAAACTGCTGTTCCAGCCGTGCAACCAGGCAAAGCGCTACGTGGTCAACGACACGGGGGGTACCAGCGTCCTGCAGCAGGCCGCAAACCTGGCGGACAAGCAGGGCAAACTGTTTGCCGACGTGCGTGGGCGGGTTGTGGCCGGCAGCGGTGGCGACGGCCAGCTCGATCTGGAGCAGTTGTACCGCGTCGAGCGCTCGGGCACCGCGTGCGAAGATCCGAATTTCAAGCTGCTGATCCTGCGCGCCGCCGGCCATACGCCGGAGTGGAACGTGAAAGTCAGTGGCAAAGGCATGGTCATTGACCGCGCCGGCCAGCCTCCCCTCGCCGTGCCCTACGTGGAAGAGCAACTGGGCGATGGCCGTTTCAATCTCAGCACCGAAGCCAACAACCAGCACATCGAACTGTGGGTTGCGCCGCAACGTTGCGTCGACAGCAGCACTGGCAGCATCCAGCACATGAGTGCCGAGCTGCGCGTCGACGGCCAGGTCCAGCGTGGATGCGGGTATTTCGGCGGTTCGCGCGACGACTGATTCGACGAGAGGCGGTTTATGCCTCACTGGACGCAGTCTTTCGGGCTTATAATCGCCGGTTTCAAACGCCCTGGCGCAGTTGTGCGCCCCGCGAACCGGATCCCGCCATGTTACGAATCACCGAACTCAAGTTGCCGATCGACCATCCCGATGAAGACCTGCGCCCTGCCATCGTGCAGCGCTTGGGGCTTGCCAGCGATGACCTGCTCGATTTCACCTTGTTCAAGCGCAGCTACGATGCGCGTAAAAAGTCCTCCGAGCTGTGCTTCATCTACACCATCGACCTTGAAGTTCGCGACGAGGCGGCGGTGCTGCACAAGTTTGCCGATGACCGTAACGTCAACGTGGCACCGGATGTCAGCTACAAAGCGGTAGGCCGGGCACCGGGCGACCTGAGCGCACGTCCGATCGTCGTCGGCTTCGGTCCATGCGGGATTTTCGCCGGCCTGTTGCTGGCGCAAATGGGCTTCAAACCGATCATCCTCGAACGCGGCACCGAAGTCCGCCAGCGCACCAAGGATACCTGGGGCCTGTGGCGCAAAAGCGTGCTCAACCCCGAGTCCAACGTGCAGTTCGGCGAAGGCGGCGCGGGGACATTTTCCGACGGCAAGCTCTACAGCCAGATCAAGGACCCGAAATTCCTCGGTCGCAAAGTCCTGCACGAATTCGTCAAGGCCGGCGCGCCGGAAGAAATCCTCTATGTCAGCAAACCGCACATCGGTACGTTCCGTCTGACCGGCGTCGTGGAAAACATGCGTGAGCAGATTCGCGCCCTCGGCGGCGAAGTGCGCTTCCAGCAGCGGGTCACCGACGTATTGATCGAAGACGGCCAACTGGTCGGTGTCGAACTCAATGGTGGCGAGCAGATACATTCCAGGCACGTGATCCTCGCCCTCGGCCACAGTGCCCGCGACACCTTCCGCATGCTCCACGGCCGTGGCGTGTTCATGGAAGCCAAGCCGTTCTCGGTGGGTTTTCGCATCGAGCACCCGCAATCGCTGATCGACCGTGCGCGCCTGGGCAAATATGCCGGCCACCCGAAACTGGGCGCCGCCGACTACAAACTGGTGCACCACGCCAAGAACGGCCGTTCGGTCTACAGCTTCTGCATGTGCCCGGGCGGTACGGTGGTGGCGGCGACTTCCGAGCCGAACCGCGTGGTCACCAATGGCATGAGCCAGTACTCGCGTAACGAGCGCAATGCCAACTCCGGGATCGTCGTCGGCATTACCCCGGAAGTCGACTATCCGGGCGGCCCGCTGGCCGGTATCGAGTTGCAGGAACGCCTGGAATCCCACGCCTTTGTGCTCGGCGGCAGCAACTACGAAGCCCCGGCGCAACTGGTCGGCGATTTTATCGCAGGAAAACCATCCACCGAACTGGGCAGCGTCGAACCGTCCTACAAGCCGGGCGTTGCCCTGGGTGATCTGGCGTTGGCACTGCCGGCGTTCGCCATCGAAGCGATTCGCGAAGCCTTGCCGGCGTTCGAAAAGCAGATTCGTGGTTACTCGCTGCACGATGCGGTGTTGACCGGCATCGAGACCCGTACCTCCTCACCGCTGCGCATTACCCGCAACGAGTCGTTGCAGAGCCTGAATGTGAAAGGCCTGTTCCCGGCCGGTGAGGGTGCCGGTTATGCGGGCGGGATTCTGTCAGCGGGTGTTGACGGGATTCGCATTGCCGAGGCTGTGGCTCGGGATATCCTCGGTCTCGAGGCCTGACACCGACTCTCTCAAACAACACAAAACCCTGTAGGAGCTGGCTTGCCAGCGAAGACGGTTTCACATTCGAATTGAATGTTGGCTGATCCACCGCCTTCGCGAGCAAGCTCGCTCCTACAGGTAATGGGGGTCAGATGTTGGCGCGCAGCACGCTCGCCGGCAATGGCTCACCCCGCTCCACCGTCGCCCTCACCGCATCGATCAAGCCACTCAACTCATACCCCTGAGCCTTGAGCCAGTCCTGATCGTAATAGGTCGTGGCGTAGCGCTCGCCACTGTCGCACAGAATCGCCACCATCGACCCCGTCTCCCCCTGCGCCTTCATGTGCTGGGCGGCCATCAGTGCGCCGATCAGGTTGGTCCCGCTCGACCCGCCCACATGGCGTCCCAAACGCTGCGCCAGGTAGTGCATGGCCGCCAGTGACAAGGCATCCGGCACCTTGACCATGGCGTCGATCACCTTAGGCAAAAACGACGCCTCCACACGCGGCCGACCGATACCTTCGATCCGCGAGCCGTGGTCCAGTCGCAGGCTGGCATCACCGGTCTGGTAGTAATCGAAGAACACCGAACGCTCGGCATCGGCACACAGCACGCGGGTGCAATGCTGGCGATAACGCACGTATCGGCCCAGGGTGGCCGTGGTACCCCCGGTACCGGGGCTGGAAATCAGCCAGCTCGGCTCGGGATGCTGCTCGAAACGCATCTGCTGAAAGATCGACTCGGCAATGTTGTTGTTCGCCCGCCAGTCGGTGGCGCGCTCGGCGTAGGTGAACTGGTCAATGAAGTGCCCGTCGTGCTCGCGGGCCAGGCGCTCGGACTCTGCATAGATCCGGGTCGGATCGTCCACCAGGTGGCTTTGGCCGCCATAGAAGGCGATTTGCGCGATCTTTTCTTTCGAGGTAGTCGCCGGCATCACCGCAATGAACGGCAGGCCCAGCATGCGCGCGAAGTACGCTTCGGAAATCGCCGTGGAACCGCTGGAAGCCTCAATGACCGGCGCCCCTGGCTTGAGCCAGCCATTACACAGCGCGTACAGGAACAGCGAACGGGCCAGTCGGTGCTTGAGACTGCCCGTGGGGTGGCTGGATTCATCCTTGAAGTACAACTCGATGCCTGGAAAACCCGGCAGCGGCAAGGGGATCAGGTGGGTGTCGGCGCTGCGCTGGAAATCGGCTTCGATGATCCGGATCGCTTCGCGGGACCACTGTCGGTTGTCGCTCATGATGGATTTCTCGTTGAATCGGGCAGGAGTCGGCCATTTTTCAAGGCTCATCCAACAAGCTTAGGAAAAAACCTACATCCAGCACAGGTACAGCTGAGGTCCAATACGCCCGACAACTGCTAGGCTCAGCTCGGTACTGATGGCTCACTCTGTAACGACATATAATAAAAAAGAATATAACTTTTGTTTTAACAACTAACAGTACTTGTTAGGGTGTAACACCTTTTGAATTCACGGATGGAGAGCGACCTTGCCTCTGCGTAGCACTTTCACGCGTTTCTTTCAGTTGGAAGCTGCCAGCGGTCTGTTACTGATCGCCGCTGCCGTTCTGGCTCTGATCATCAACAACTCGCCGTTGGCGTGGCTGTACAACGGCCTGCTGGACACCCCTGTGGTGGCGCAGATCGGCGCGCTGAAAATCGCCAAGCCGGCGTTGCTCTGGATCAACGACGGCTTGATGGCGCTGTTCTTCCTGCTGATCGGCCTGGAAGTGAAGCGCGAAGTCCTCGACGGCCAGTTGTCCAAACCGTCGCAAATCGTCCTGCCTGGCGCGGCGGCGATTGGCGGCATGGTGGTGCCGGCGCTGATCTACTGGTACCTCAATCGCGACACGCCACCGGCCCTCAACGGCTGGGCAATCCCGACCGCTACCGACATCGCCTTTGCCCTTGGCGTGCTGGCGTTGCTGGGCAAACGGGTTCCGGTCTCGCTGAAACTGTTCCTGATGACCCTGGCGATCATCGACGACCTCGGCGCGATCATCATCATTGCGATCTTCTATTCCGGCGCGCTGTCGACCCTGTCTCTGGCGCTGGCCGCGGCCTGCATTGCGGCGCTGATCGGAATGAACCGGCTCGGCGTGGTCAAGCTCGGGCCCTACATGATCATTGGCTTGATTCTCTGGGTCTGCGTGCTCAAGAGCGGTGTCCACGCCACGCTGGCCGGTGTGACCCTGGCTTTCTGCATTCCGCTGCGCACGAAAAATGCCGAGCCCTCGCCATTGCTGACCCTGGAACACGCCCTTCACCCGTGGGTCGCCTATGGCATTCTGCCGCTGTTCGCGTTTGCCAATGCCGGCCTGTCCCTGAGCGGTGTCACCGTCGAAAGCTTCACTCACCACGTGCCCATGGGCATCGCCATCGGGCTGTTACTGGGCAAGACCGTCGGCGTCTTCGGCCTGACCTGGCTGGCCGTGAAAACCGGTATCGCCGCCCTGCCCCAAGGCGCCAATTGGGGCCAGATACTGGGCGTGGCGATTCTCTGCGGCATTGGTTTCACGATGAGCCTGTTTGTTGGCTCGCTGGCCTTTGAACCGGGCGTGAGTGATTTCGCCGGGATGGACCGCATGGGGATCCTGACCGGTTCGATTCTGGCCGCGCTGATCGGTTATGGGGTGACGGCGATGGCGAGCCGCAAGAGTTCCGGCCTGGCATCCTGATAAACTGATAACGCCTGGCGCCAATCAAGACTCGCCTCGGCCAAAAACAAAAAACCCGATCAGTCACCTGATCGGGTTTTTTGTTTATCCGGCGTTTGCGCTTAGTGCGAAACGCGGCTGGTGCCACCCACACTGGCGATACGCACACGCTCACCAACACGGAACACTTCGTTTGGCTGAACTTCCTGCACATAGGCACGCATGCTGCCATCGTCTTCACGCACGGTGATTTCCACGCCCTGGGTGCGGGTCAAGCCTTCTTCAGCGGCCGAACCGAGCAGACCGCCGGCTACAGCACCGACGACCGCAGCAACGACGCTGCCTTTGCCACCACCGATGGAGCTGCCACCAACGCCGCCGACCACTGCGCCTGCAGCGCCGCCGATAGGGGTTTTGGTGCCTTCGATTTTCACCGGACGCAATGCTTCGATGGTACCCATGCGAACGGTCTGCACGCGACGCGCTTCGTCACGGGAGTAGGAGTCACCGGTCAGGCTCGATTGGCAACCAGTGAGCAACATCGCCATCGTGGAAAAGGAAGCAACCAGTAGTACAGACTTACGCATAGCATCAACTCCAAAGAACCGGATATTCATTAGACTCCGCAGCTTGACGCCTGTCACGGCATCGCCCGGATAAAATTGGTTTGATTCAGGCTCCGTTAAGGCGCCTCCACGAACTCACACAGTAGCGGCAAAAACGGAAAACTACCCCCACTGGCCAAGGATTTTCATGGACTACTTTATCATTTTCGTTACTACCGTCGCTGGACTGTATTTCCACTGGTGGCTGTACGTACGGATCAAACGCTGGATGGACCGCGACCTGGCACTAGCGCTGGCGGGCAAGGATGAGCAGAAAAAAGCCTTCATGCTCGAACGGTTGGCGAGTGCTCAGGCGCAGAGGATCAAGCGTCGAGACCTGCCGAAGTGGCTGGAGGCCGCTGCGGCAGACTATCCCGGTGGGTAACTGTTCTGCTCAGGGGGCCAGACGTTCAAGAATCCAGTCGGCGCCCTGCAGGCGGTAATTGAGGCGGTCGTGCAGGCGGCTTGGGCGGCCCTGCCAGAATTCGATGCGTTCCGGCAGCAAGCGATAACCACCCCAGTGGTCCGGGCAATGCGGCTGGGTGTCGCTGAAACGTTGCTCGGTGTCCTTGAGCAGCGCTTCGAGTTCGCCACGACCGGCGATCACGCGGCTCTGCGGCGATGCCCAGGCCCCCAGGCGACTGCCCAGTGGACGGACCTGATAATAGGCATCGGACTCTTCAGGCGTGACCTTCACCACCCGTCCTTCGATGCGCACCTGGCGCTCCAGCGCCGGCCAGAAAAACGTCATGGCCGCGAACGGATTCGTGGCCAGGTGTTGGCCCTTGGCGCTTTCATAGTTGGTAAAAAAGGTGAAGCCCTGCTCGTCCAGCCCCTTGAGCAACAGAATGCGACAGTGCGGTCGACCGTCCTGGTCAACGGTGGCCAGGGTCATGGCATTGGCTTCCACCGGTGCCTGTTCGGTTTTCACCGCGTCGGCGAACCACTGGTGGAACAGCGCAAACGGCTCGGCCGGGGCTTGCGCCTCGGTCAGGCCATCACGGGTGTAGTCACGACGCATATCAGCCAGGCCCTGGGTCATGGCGCATTCCTTTTGGTTAACCTATCACTGCTTTGCAGTATCGGTGGTGGCGACTTTCTTGTCAGCCGTCGAGGCTTTGGCTGGCGTGGTCTTTTTTGCCGGCGTTGCGGTTTTCGCAGGTGTTTTCTTGGCCGACGCTTTTTTCGCCGGGGCTTTTTTCGTCGTTGGAACAGCAGCCTTTTTAGTCGCTGGGGCCGGTGTCACAGGCTTGGCGACCGGTTTGACGTCAGCGGCAGCGACCATGGTCACCGGGGCTGGCGCCGGCATGTTGTACTTGCTCAGCAGTGCGACCATGGTGTTTTGCGGGGTCACCAGCAGTTCCACGCGGCGGTTCAACGCACGCCCTTGCACGCTGTCGTTGGCGGCACGCGGTGCATCACCACCCAAGCCACGCAGCATCAAACGATCACGCTGCAAACCACTGAGACGGAAAATCGCCGCAACAGACTGGGCTCGCTCCTGGCTCAGTTTGACGTTGGCCGGTGCAGCGCCGGACGTATCGCTGTGGCCGAGGATCAAGACAGCGGTCTTTGGATCGGCTTCAAGCATTTTCGCAACCCGGGTAAACGGACCGAGTGTGACTGGCAGCAGCATGGCCGGACGATCAGGGTTGAATGAGCCTTCGACCGGTACAGTCACCACCAGCACGTTTTCGCGACGCTCGAGTTGCATGTTGCTGCCCTTGACCGCCTCGCGCAGACGCGGTTCGTAGTCGTCAAGCCAGGCCTGGGTGACTTTCGGGTCTGGCATCGGCACAGCCTTGGCGGCACTCTTCTCGCTGCCGCCGAACGGCCAGTACCACTTGCTGCCGCTATCGGTTTCGGCCTTGGTCACCGCAACCGGTTTGACTTCAGGTTTCACTTCCGGCTTGACCGCGGGTTTACCAGCGCTGTCGTCGGAACCGAACGGCCAGTACCAGTGGCTGCTGGCAACGGGGGCCGCCGCGTCTTTCTGCGGAGTCTGTGCGCAACCGGTAATAGCGAAGCACAGAGCCAAGGCGAGGGTCTTATTGGATGACATTGGATATCCACAAAAATGAAGTCAAAAAAATCAGGCCACATCGGCCCGTATAAACAGACGCTTTGAAACTGGAAAAGCAATCGGGTTCCAGCACTGGAACCCGATGAGCGCTTTTACAGACAAGTGGCCAGAACCCGCACCAGCTTTTGCGCGCGCGGATCCATCAAGACGTACGGCCCCAGGGTATTTGTCACAAATCCGAAGGCCACATCGTGCTCCGGGTCAGCAAAGCCAACGGAACCGCCGGCGCCGGGATGACCAAACGCCCGCGGACCGAGGCCGAAGGTGGCATTGGCAACGTTCGGTTGATCGAGCATGCAACCCAGACCGAAACGGGTCCGGGTGAGTAAAGTCTTGTCCTCGCCGAGACTGTGCTCGCGGGTCAGTTCATCGAGCATTTCGCTTTCCAGCAGGCTGCCGTCCAGCAAGCCTGAGTAGAACCCGGCCAGGCTGCGGGCATTGCCATGGCCATTGGCGGCCGGCTGCTGCATGCGTCGCCACTCGGGTTTGTTGGTGCTGGTCATGATCGACGGCGGGTTGGTGAAAGCCCTGGTCGTCATGGCAGTTGGCTCACGCATGGTCACTTGCAGCAGGCGCTGGGCGGCGGCATCGCCGACATTTCCCTTGCCCCGCGCAATGTGGGCCACGCGATAGAACTCTTCGTCGGCCAGCCCCACATGAAAGTCCAGGCCCAACGGTTTGGCGACCCGCGCGACGATGGATTCCCCCGGTCCACGACCGTCGGCACGGCGCAGCAACTCGCCGACCAGCCAGCCATAGGTGATCGCCGCGTAACCGTGACCCTCGCCCGGCGTCCACCACGGCGCTTCGGCGGCCAGGGCGTCGACCATGGTTTGCCAGCCGTAAAGGGCTTCGGGGGCCAGTAACTCGCGTAATGCCGGCAGACCGGCCTGATGGCAAAGCAGTTGACGCAGGGTGACGGACTCTTTGCCGGCAGCGCCAAATTCGGGCCAGTAGCGCGCAACCGGGGCATCCAGTTGCAGCTTGCCTTCGGCCACCAATTGCAGCGCAGTGACTGCGGTAAAGGTCTTGGTGCAGGAGAACAGGTTGGCGATGGTGTCGCTGTGCCAAGCCTCGGCCCCATCCTTGTCCGCAGTGCCGGCCCACAGATCGAGGACGGTTTCGCCACCAATCCGAACGCACAACGCTGCGCCACGCTCCTGGGGATCGTCGAACAGCGCCGCGAACGCCTCTCGCACAGCTTCGAATTTAAGCTCGTAATGACCCTGAATCTGCACCCGTAACTCCCCGGATTAACGCTCTACAAAGTGGCGGGCATTGTTCCAGCCCTTGAGGGTTTTGGGAACAGGGTTGGGCTGGATGGTCAGTCGTAAATGGAATGGATTAAAAATCTACCGTGACCTCAGGGGCGCCTTCGCTGGCAAGCCAGCTCCTACAAGAGCGGTGGTGATCTGTAGGAGCTGGCTTGCCAGCGAAGAACGATGACGCGGTAGTCTTAGTGACCTTTACCGGAATGCCCACCCGCGCCCTTCCCCGGCCCCTTGCCGGCCTCGGCCTTGCGGCCACCTTCGGCGTCATGACTGGCTTTGTCGGCGGCAGCCGCAGCCTTCTCCGCCTCCTTGCCCAATTGCTCGACCATCGCCAGGTTGCTCTTGCGCACGCTGTCGACAAAGCCCTGGAACGGCAGATCAGTAATGCCCACCAACCCGAAGTGACCGTTTTCACCGTCAAGCAGACGCCCGGTGACCGGTTGATCGAGGTACTCAAACCAATGCACGCCAACAATCGACGGCTCGCTCAAGGCCTGCTTGAGGAAGTTGGCATACGCCGCACCGCGGTCCTCCTCCTTCGCCAACGGCGTGACGCCACCCCAGAACGGGCCACGATCGGTCGAGCCGAAATTGAACTCGGTGATCAGCACGGGTTTGTCGAGACTGCGCAGATTGGCGAAGTCGTACCCATCCTGAGGTTGCAAGGTATACATGTTGAAACTCAACACGTCGCAATACTGGGCGCAGGACTCCACGGCCTCCGGCGTGCTGATGGCGAAACGGCCGCCGAGCAGCAGCTGGTTCGGTGCGTGCCACTTGAGTGAATCGGAGAGGGTCTTGAAATAGGTATCGGCAAAGACCTTCTGGAAGTATTTGAAGTCAGCCTCGATTTCCGGGTGTTCGGCGCTTGGCAATGGCGGTACGAACCCCGGATCTTCCATCAACTCCCAGGCCGGCAGATCAATGCCCCAGGCTTTCGACAGGCCAGCCTGATTGCGGTACTTGTCGCGCAGTTGCTTGAGGAACGCGCGCTTGGCCGGCACGTCAGTAGTCATTTTCAAGGTGCCGTAGGCCAGGGCATAACGGGCTTTCGGGTCATCCCCTGGACCGGCCCAGGCCAGCTCGTTGTCGGCGTAGTAACCGATCAGCCACGGATCGTCACGATGGTCGCGAGCGGCAATCGCCACGGCACGTTCGGTGGCCATGGCGAAACGCGGGTCGAACGGGTCGGGCATGCCGCCCCACCAGTCGGGGCCGGTGCTGATGCTGGCGTAGTCGCCGACGATCGACAGCGGCAAGGTGTACGGCACGCGATCAGCGTTACCCAGCACCGGCGCACTCCAGTTGCCAATGGTGTTGAAGCCCCAGGCCTGCAAGCGATCCAGGGTGTGACTGGCCCAGCGTTGCTCGTCGAACAGCGCTTTGCACGGTTCGACAGATTTCGGCTCTGGCGCTTTCGCTACCGCCGCTTCGGGCTTGGCCGCTTCGGTGACGCCGGTCTTGGTTTCGCTGCCCAACGCGCAAGGATCACCATACAGACGCTGCAGGTTGGCAGCGTAGAAGTCGTACCAGCGACCGGCATTGTAGCCGCGTCCTTGATCGGCTCCGTTGCCGCCACGGTTGTCGCCTTCGCCATAGTGGCTGGCCAGCGCCTCGTCGGCCTTGGGCAGGGATTCGAACATCCACTCGCGACCGGCAACATAGGTCTGGTTGACATCCGGGGCCACGGTATTGACCCCGAGGGAATAGAACGGGTGGCCCTCAGGCGTCACCAGATACCAGCGACCGTCATGCTTCTCTGTGCGGAAAAAACCGCTGGCCTTGAAGGACGGGCCTTTGGTCAAACCACCGAATTTGTCCAGGGAGGACTTTTCGCGCTCGGCCAGCCAGGTTTTCAGTTGCTGCCGCTCCTTGCCGGCAGCGCCCTTGAGTTGTTCGTCGCTGCTGATTTTTTCCGGCCATTTAGCCCGGGTCGACTGGCCGTATGCATCCACCAGTCCGCCATACACGGCTTGGGTGATCGAATCGCCGTCCTGCACACCAAAGCGTTCCAGCAGGATGCTTTGCGCGACCTTCGGCTGGTCCATCGACAAGCTCACCGACACCACCTGGCTGCGATCCAGGTCACCGGCGCTACTGACCAGCAACACACGCTGACCTTCGACGGTCATTGGCATCGGCGGGCCAGCCTTCATGCCCTCGCTCAGTGGTGATGTCGCTTGCAAAGGCACCAACAAGGTTTGCGCAGGCCCCGCTGGCAGGTCGACGCGACTGACCAGTGTCTTGCCGTCGTTGCTCTGGATGGTTACATACAGGGTCAGGGCCCAGTTCATCGCGTTCTGGATCCGCAGGCTCATGACGCCCGACTGCGACCAGTCCCAGACGCCGGTTTGCGGGGTCAGACGCAAAGTCGGCCGGGTGACCGGGTTGAACGTCACCCGGCGCAGCACTTCGCCCTCGGGGGTTTGCTCGGCGTTGGATTGCGGCAGGCTGGCGTCCTGTGTCACCACCTGGACCACGTCGGCGGGGCGCACAAAGTTGAACAGCGTCTGCGGGCTGGCGGGAGCGGCCAGCAGAGGTGTTGCGAACAGCAGGGCAAAAACAGCAGGCAACGAACGGCAAATCATGAGAACGAAAATCTCCCTAACGACCTTCAATGGGCCAGTGGAAAAGCGATGGCAGAGAGATAGACAACGCGGTGGGCAAAACTGCCCACCGGTGTTTCAGGAAATTTCCCGACGGAACGGCGGCAACGCATTGAGGATGGCTTTGCCATAGCGCTGGGTCACCAGGCGCCGATCGAGCAAGGTGATGGTGCCGCGGTCTTCTTCGGTGCGCAGCAAGCGACCGCAGGCCTGGACCAGCTTCAGCGAGGCGTCCGGCACGGAGATTTCCATGAACGGATTGCCACCCCGGGCTTCGATCCATTCTGACAAGGCTGCTTCGACGGGATCATCGGGTACCGAGAATGGAATCTTGGCAATCACCACGTGCTCGCAATAGGCACCGGGCAAGTCGACCCCTTCGGCGAAGCTCGCCAGGCCGAACAGCACGCTGGAATCGCCACCATCGACTCGTGCCTTGTGCTTGTTGAGGGTTTCCTGCTTCGACAGGTTGCCCTGGATGAACACTTGCTTGCGCCAGTCGCGGTCCAGGCCGTCGAACACGTCCTGCATCTGTTTACGCGAGGAAAACAGCACCAGCGTGCCCCGCGAGCCTTCGACCAATTCAGGCAGATCCCGAATGATCGCGGCGGTATGCGCTGCAGCATCACGTGGGTCGGCGTTCAGGTTCGGCACCCGCAACACACCGGCGTCGGCATGATGGAACGGGCTTGGCACCACCGCCGTCACGGCTTTTTTCGGCAGGCCGGCGCGCATGCGGAAGCGGTCGAAGGTGCCGAGTGCGGTCAAGGTCGCCGAGGTCACCAGACAGCCATACGCGACATTCCACAAATTGCGCCGGAGCATTTCCGCCGCGAGGATGGGACTTGCGTTGACCTCGATGTCGAACAGCGAGCCGCTTTCGGCCAGGGTCAGCCAGCGGGCCATGGGCGGGTTGTCTTCCGGGTCTTCGACGGTAAAGGCGGTCCACAGCTCCCAGTTGCCGGAAGAACGCGACAACAGGCTGCCGAACAGCGGATACCACTCCTCGGCCTGATTGCTGGCGATGCCAATGTTGACCTCGCCGTCCATGCCTTCCTTGAGCAGGTCGGTCAGGCGGGTGAACAGGTCCGTCAGCCGCGCGAAGCCTTTCTTCAGTTCAATGCCCATCTCGCGCATGTGCTCGGGAATCACACCGCCGACGAATCGGTGACGCGGGCGCTCGCGGCCTTCGACGTCTTCACCGGGTTTGAAATCGGCAATCTGCTCGCAGGCGGTGAACATGAACTGCTGCTGGGTCTTGATCTCCCGCGCCAGCTCCGGCACCTGTTCGATCAACTTGCCCAGGTCGCCCGGCAACGGGTGCTGGGCCAGCAGTTTGGTGAGGTTCTTGGCGGTGGTTTCCAGCCAGTCGGCGGTGGAGCGCAGGCGCGTGTAATGAGCGAAGTGGCCGATGGCCTTGTCCGGCAGGTGATGGCCTTCGTCGAACACGTAGATGGTGTCACGCGGGTCCGGCAACACGGCGCCGCCACCCAGGGCCAGGTCGGCCAGTACCATGTCGTGGTTGGTGACGATCACGTCAACCTTGCCCATGCCTTCGCGGGCCTTGTAGAACGCGCACTGGCCGAAGTTCGGGCAATGACGGTTGGTGCACTGGCTGTGGTCGGTGGTCAAGCGCGCCCAGTCGGCGTCTTCCAGGGCGGTTGACCAACTGTCGCGGTCGCCGTCCCATTTATTGCCGGCGAGCTTCTCGATCATGCTGGTGAACAGCTTCTGGCTGGCCTCGTCGACCTCGATCTTGAAACCTTCTTCTTCGAACAACTGCGCCGTGGCGGTCTGCGCGTGGCCTTCCTGAAGCAACATGTCGAGCTTGGACAGGCACATGTAGCGCCCGCGCCCCTTGGCCAGGGCGAAGCTGAAGTTCAGCCCGCTGTTGCGCATCAGGTCGGGCAAGTCCTTGTAGACGATCTGCTCTTGCAGGGCCACGGTGGCCGTGGCGATCACCAGGCGCTTGCCGGCGGCCTTCGCCGTGGGAATCGCCGCCAGGCTGTAGGCTACGGTCTTGCCGGTACCCGTGCCGGCTTCCACCGCGACAATCGCGGGGTCGCCACTGCGCCGGCCTTCGTCGTCGGTGTCGATGTCACCCAGAACCTTGGCGACTTCGGCAATCATCAGGCGTTGGCCGTAACGCGGCTTGAGGCTCTTGGCTTCGAGAAAACGCGAGTAGGCGCCCTGGATCGTGGTTTTGAGTTCAGTGCTGATCATGGATTGTCGGGCGCAAAAACGCTGGATAAATTTTCAGTGGTTCGGTTTGGCCGCTATCATACCCCGCTAATGAATACCGCGCAGAACGGAGTAACCCAATGACACCTTTTAGCCTCATTTATAGCCTGCATGTACTGGCAGCCCTGGTCTGGGTCGGCGGCATGTTTTTCGCCTGGATGGTCCTGCGCCCCGCGGCGATCACGGCACTGGAGGGCCCTGCCCGGCTGAAGCTGTGGGTAGAAGTGTTTCAAGGTTTTTTCCGCTGGGTCTGGGTGGCGGTGGTGCTGTTGCCGGTCAGCGGCGTGGGCATGCTGAATCTGCACTTCACCGGTTTTGAAAACGCGCCGCGCTATGTACAGGTGATGATGGGCTTGTATGTGGTGATGACCGCGCTGTTTATCCGCATTCAGGCGCTGATGCTGCCGGAACTGCGCACCGCCGTGGCCGGGCAGGATTGGCCAGCCGGGGCCGCGATACTGGGACGGATTCGCCGGTTGGTGGGGATCAATCTGCTGGTGGGGTTGGCGGTGGTGGCGATAGCGGCGGTTCGGCCGACGCTTTAAAAGCTTCGCGGGCAAGTCGGAGCGCCGCACCGACTTGCCCGCGAAGACAATCGACTAGACGACACACATTTCGGCGATTGCTTACAACCGCTGCACCGTCACCGAACCCGCCGCGCCTTCCGGCCCAGGCTGACCATCAGTCCCAGGTTTACCGCTCTTGCCGCCATCGGCCTTGTAAATCAGGCAACCCTTGGCCTTGCCGCCCGCGCCCGGCTTGCCGCCAGGACCGGCCAGGCCACCGACACCGCCGGCCACCTGCACCTTGATCCGGTCTGCCGGGTAGTCGTGCGGCACTGCCAGTTTAACCAGAGCCCCCGGTGCCCCCGGCTGACCATTGCTGCCATCACTGCCATCGGCACCGCGACCAGCCTGCCCCCAGGTGCAGCCCGGTTCCTGGCCATTGGCCCCATCGAGACCAATGAACCCTGGTGCGCCCGCACCACCACGAGCATCAACGATCAACTGCGGAGCGTTGAGTGCCTTGATCTGCAAATCAAGGTTGCGTCCGGATCGGGCGGCCTTCTGATAGGTCCCGGGTGCGCCACGGGCGGTGATCTGACTGCCTTCGGACAGATCAGCGCGACGAACCTTCAGTGCCAGCGCCTGTTCCCCCGGCACGATGGCAATGCGCGCTTCACGCCCCAGATGCAATTCACCCACGATGACTTCGGTGACGTTCGAGGGGATCAGCAAGGTGCCGTAATCGGCCACTTCCAGGCGTTCCAGCTGCAGGGTGCTGGCGGTGTTGGGCAAGCGCATCAGCGAGTTGGGTTCGACACTGACCACCTGTGCGCTGGCCAATGGGCTGATGAGTGCGGCGAGCAGACAGAGTTTACGCATGGGAAGCCTTCGAAGCGGTGGGGGCTGGAATGGTTTGCAGATGGAATACGCCGAAAATGACGATCTTCAGACGGTCAAGCCAGGGATGGGCGCGACCCCGGAGGCTGCGATAGCACAGCAACGCTTCCAGAAGATGGATGAACCCCAACAGGCCGCCAGCCAGGTTGACCAACGGATGCAGCGGAAAGACGAACGGTGTGAGCAGATTGACCAGCACTACCGACCAGAACAGCAAGGTCAGTAACCGCCCCAGTCCCCATAAGACTTTCATACGCGCCCCCGATGAGAATTATTGTTTGCGCGCACAGTAACGGCTTCCACGCGGGATAAGCCAGAGGGCAACGGAAAAATCTTCATGCAGGCCGCCGAACGGCCGTCGCACCGCTCACAAATGTCGCCCGACGGCTCTATCTCTTGGCTCAGCGGTTTATATGCAGATCCACGCGACGGTTTTTCGCACGGCCTTCTTCTGTTTCGTTGTCGGCAATCGGCTGGCTCGCGCCCTTGCCTTCGCTGGTGACCTTGTTCGGCGCCACACCCTGGCTCAGCAAGTATTCCGCCACGCTGCTGGCACGTCGCTCCGACAAGGTCTGGTTATAGGCATCCGAACCGACGCTGTCGGTATGGCCGACCACTTTGATGCTGACCACATCGGCATCCTCGAACTTGCTCATCAACGCGTCCAGTTGACTCTTCGCCGTCGGGGTCAGGTCGGATTGGTTGAAAGCAAACAGCACATCATCGCTCAGGGTGATGACTTCCGATTGCGCAGGCTCGGCCTGGACGCGGTCCGGGTACTGCGGCACCGGACAACCGCGATGGTCGACCGGGGTATTGGCGGGGGTGTCAGGGCAACGGTCGCGTCGGTCGAAAACGCCGTCGCCGTCTTCGTCGCCATCCTGGGCATAACAGATCAGGCCGCCGGACAAGATACCCAGCGCCGCCCCACCCCCGGCCCAGGCGCCGCTCTCGATTGCGCCCAGACCACCTCCGACCAGGCCGCCGATCAGGCTGCAAACTGGCCAGGTGCGTTGATTGAGGGGGGCAGTGCCATCGCTGTGGGTGGCGCAACCGGTCAAGAGGCTGCCAAGTAGCAGAACCGGCAAGACGGTCCTTGTGAGAACGATCATGTTGAAAGCTCCTGTGTCACCGGCCAATACCGGCTACACAGGAGTAAAGACCCGCATCCACGACTGCACAAGGCGCGGACGCGGGGGGCTTAACGCTGGATTTTGATTTCGGTACGACGGTTCTGTGCGCGGCCGTCAGCGGTCTTGTTGTCCGCCACTGGCTGGCTTTCACCGGCACCGACAACCGACACGAAGTTGCTGCGAGGCACGCCTTGCCCGATGAGGTATTCAACCACCGAGTGGGCGCGTTTATCCGACAGTTTCTGGTTATAGGCGTCACTGCCCACGCTGTCGGTATGGCCGGTTACGGTCAGTTGAGCAGTAGGGGCCTCGGCTTTCAGGCGAGTGGCAATCTTGTCGAGTACCTGTTTATCGGACGAGGTAAGCGTGGCCTTATTAAACTGGAAGTGAACATCGCGGATGACGATAGTTTCTTCCTGGACTACAGCCACTTCTTCGACCATGGGTGCAGGTGCAGGTGGTGGGCAACCGTTGGCATCGACCTTGACGCCTTTTGGCGTGCCTGGGCACTTGTCGCGACTATCTGGCACACCATCGCCGTCTTCGTCGCCATCACCATGAACCCAGCAATAAGCCGCCGCCGTACCGCCGACGAGCAGAGCACCATACCCTGCCCATGCCGAGCTTTCGGTCGCACCGAGGCCCGCACCCACGACACCACCGACCGCCGCACAGGTCGGCCAGTCGGTTTTCTGCAAACCTGCGCAACCAGTCAAGACACTGGTTAGCAGAACCAAGGGTAATGCTGTCCGTACTATGCTCATCTAGTTTTCTCCTGAGGGATCGGCTTAAAACCGATTCAGGTAGTAAAGACCCGAGTTTTAATCTCCGCCAGCAATAGGCCATGCTGTTTATTCGTGTATTAACGCCAGGTTGGCGCTTTTGTCGCCAGGCCGCTCTAGGCCCGAACGTTCGGGCAGGCTAGTCTTGGCAGATCTGATTGAGGGTCTTCGATGATTGCAGGTATTTCTTCACGCACGCCACAACAGGCACTGGCCGCGTTACTTGACCGGTATGCCCCCGCGCGCCTGCTGTTGATCGGCGCCAGCGAATTCCCGGCACTGGAAGCGTTCAAACTCGCGCACCCGGACAGCTGCGTCGCTTTCGCAGCCCCCGGCCCATTGCCCGACGAGTTGGCGGCCCGCCGTTTCGACCTGGCCCTGGTGGTCGATTGCCTGGAGCATTTGCCCAAGCGCAACGGCCTGAATCTGCTGGGCGGCATTCGCAACCTCAACGCCAGCCGCATCGCCGTGTTGGCGGATCTGTCAGCGTGTGGCTGGCAGGAAACCGACTTTTTTTCCCTGGCCCTACAAGCCAGCGAACGCTTTCAACGGGACGAACAGGTCTTGACCCTGTTCACCTACGATCTGCTTGAATACAAACAAGTCCCTGACTGGCTCAATTCGCGCTTCTGGGCCAATCCGGAAAACTTCGGGAAATACTGGTGGTAATGCAATGAGTACATCCATTTGCCCTTGCGGCAGCGGCACCCCGCTCGACGCCTGCTGCGGTCACTACCATGCCGGACACCCGGCGCCGTGCGCCGAAGCCTTGATGCGCTCGCGCTACAGCGCCTACGTGCTGGGGTTGGTCGACTATCTGGTGGTCACCACCCTGCCCGCCCAACAGGCCGGCCTGGACCGTCAATCGATCAGCGACTGGAGCGCGCAAAGTACGTGGCTGGGCCTTGAGGTGGAAAGCTCCGAAGTGCTGGGCGGCCAGCCTGAACACGCCTTCGTGACTTTCACTGCACGCTGGCACGACAGCAATGGCGAGCACAGCCACCGCGAGCGTTCCTCATTTGTACAAAACGCCGGGCGCTGGTATTTCATCGACCCCACCGTGCCGCTCAAGCCCGGACGCAACGACACCTGCCCGTGCGCGAGCGGGCAGAAGTTCAAGAAGTGTTGCGCCGGGTATTTCAGCAGTTAGGACATGGAATGTCTGTCCACCCCGCAAGAGCTGCCGAAGGCTGCGATCTTTTGGGTCTGGACCAGGGGCCCAAGGGAGAAACACCACGATGATCATCCGCCGCGGCGCACTCTATCTGCTCACGTTGTTCCTGACACTCGGACTCGGCGGCTGTGCATCGTGGTTCGGCGACGACTTGCCGGACCCCGAGGTCCATCTGGTGAAGATCGAGGTGGTCCGCGCCAAATTGCTGGAACAGGAATTCCTTCTGCATTTTCGCATTGACAACCCCAACGACAGCGACCTGACGGTGCGCAGTATGGAATACCGCGTTCACTTGGGTGACATGCTGCTGGCCGACGGCGAGTACGAACATTGGTTCACCATCGGCCCCAGGCACAGCGCTTACTTCAAGGTACCGATCCGCACCAACCTGTGGTCCAAGGTCCGTGATCTGGCCAAACTGCTGAAAAAATCCGATCAGCCCATTCCCTATCGTCTGGAAGGTGAACTGCAAACCGGTATATTCATCGCCCACTACGTGCACCTGGCGCGCAATGGCGTGATAATCGCCGCCGATCTAATTCCGGAGCAACACCGATGACCCAGCAACCCCATGTCCACGGCCCTGACTGCAACCACGATCATGACCATCACCACCATGATCACGACCACGGCCATGTCCACGGTCCGAACTGCGGCCACGCTCACCAGGAACCGGTGCGCAATGCCCTGAAAGACGTCGGCCGCAACGATCCGTGCCCATGCGGCAACGGCAAGAAATTCAAGAAGTGCCACGGCGCTTGATGCTTCGGGCGAAGATTTGCTTCGCCTGTTGAATCGCCTTCGCGAGCAGGCTCGCTCCCGCAGTGTCATAAACGACACAAGCGTCTGTAGGAGCGGGCTTGCCCGCGAAGACGGCGGTACATGCAACAATGATGTGACGGCCATGCCGCTTTCGCGAGCAAGCTCGCTCCTACAGGTTTTTCAGTCAGCCTTTAATAGGTCGGCAGTACTGACAACAGTTGCGTACTCGCCGTGCAAATTCCCCAGCGACATCGCATGCACCTCTTCGGCGCTATGGGCATGGCCGAAAAAATCAGCCTTGTCGAAGGTAAAGCACGCATCCTCGACCACCCAGGTATCAAACCCCAGGTTGCCTGCGGTACGCGCCGTCGATTCCACCGAGTTGTGGGTCGCAACACCGACGATGATCAACTGCCCGATCCCTGCCTCGCGCAACTGCGCCTCCAGCCCCGTTGAACAAAACGCATCCGGCACCTGTTTCTGGATCAAGCGCTCACCAGCCATTGGCTGAAACCGTTCCTGAAACTCAACCCCCGACTGCTGCGGCCAGAATACCGAGTGCTCCGAGCGGGACAGGTGTTGCACATGGATCACCGGCCGGGCGGTGCGCCGCCAAAGGTCGAGCAATTCCAGCACGCGCTCTTCAGCCTGAGGATTATTCCGGCGACCGAGCCTGGGATGCAGGATGCCTTTTTGTTGATCGATGATGATCAGTGCCGCGTTTGCCTTGAGCTCCATGCCGACTGTTCTCCTGGATTGTTGAGCGTGTCGCACTTCAATATCACCGGTTACGGCTGGCAAGCCACTGTTGAGATCAAAAGATCGCAGTCTTCGGCAGCTCCTGCGCGAGATCGGCGCATCTCTACTGGAGCTGCCGAAGGCTGCGATCTTTGACAAATCCTGAAATAACCTCTTACCCCGCTTGCGCGGCCATCGCCTGCTCACTAACGTAGCGCCTTTATTGCGCCACCACCCCCGCAGGAGCTTTGCCATGGCCTCGCCAGCCCTTACTCATTTTCTACCCCGGTTCGGCGTTGCCGCTGCAGTGGCCGGTGTCTTGAGCCTGACCGGTTGTCAGAACTTCAACGCCCAGGACACCCTCCCGCCGACCTCCGGCGTACAACCGCTCAAGGGCCTGGCGCAGAATGTTTCGGTGCGCCGCAATGCCATGGGCATGCCGCTGATCGAAAGCAACAGCTTCCACGACGCGCTGTTCACCCTCGGTTACGTGCATGCCAGCGACCGCATCACACAGATGGTCACCCTACGCCTGCTGGCCCAGGGCCGTTTGGCCGAGATGCACGGCGCCGACCTGCTGGATGCCGACCGGTACATGCGGGCGGTCAACCTGAAGAAGAGTGCTGGCGAGTTGTACAAGGCCTCTTCGCCGCGTCTCAAGCGTTTCTTCGAAGTCTATGCGCGCGGCGTCAACGCCTACCTGTTCCGCTACCGCGACAAACTGCCGGCGGACCTCGCGGCGTCCGGGTACCAGCCTGAATACTGGCAGCCGGAAGATTCGGCACTGATTTTCTGCCTGTTGAACTTCAGCCAGTCGACCAACCTGCCGGAAGAAATTTCCTCACTGGTACTGGCCCAGACTGTCACCACCGACAAACTGGCGTGGCTGACGCCGTCGGCTCCCGACGAAAAGCTGCCGGTCGCCGAAAGCGAAAAACTGCAAGGCATCAAACTCAACGGGCAAGTGCCGGGGCTGGCTGAACTCGGCAAGGCCACCGGGCAACTGTCGGACCTGAACCTGCTCGGCGCCACCTCGTCGAACAACTGGGCCATCGCCCCGCAACGCAGCCGCAGCGGCAAGAGCCTGCTGGCCAGTGACAGTCACGGCCCGCTGGGTGTGCCTTCGTTGTTCAGTTACGTGCAGATTCGCGCGCCGAAGTATCAGGCGTCCGGCGTGACCATCGCGGGCCTGCCAATAGTGCTCGGTGGTTTCAACGGCAAGGTGGCATGGAGCATGACGTCCGTGATGGGCGACAACCAGGACCTGTTCCTGGAGAAGATCAAACGCCAGGGCAACGGGCTCACCTACGAAAACGCCGGGAAGTGGCAACCGGCGATCGTGCGCAACGAAACCTATTTCGTCAAAGGCCAGCGGCCGATTCGCGAAGCGGTGTACGAAACCCGCCATGGCCCGCTGCTCAACAGCGCCCAGGGCAGCACTCTGGCCAATGGTTTCGGCCTGGCCTTGCAGACGCCAGGCTTCACCGACGACAAGACCCTGGACGCGTTCTTCGACCTGTCCCGCGCCCAGAGCGTCGAGAAAGCCTCGGATGCCAGCCGCGAAATCCGCGCCATCGCGCTGAACCTGGTGTTTGCCGACGCGAGCCACATCGGCTGGCAAGTCACCGGTCGTTACCCGAACCGTCGCGAAGGCGAAGGTCTGCTGCCCTCGCCCGGCTGGGAAGGTCGTTACGATTGGGACGGCTACGCCGACCCGATGCTGCACCCGTACGACCAGGACCCGGCACAAGGCTGGCTCGGCACCGCCAACCAGCGGGTCATTCCCCATGGCTACGGCATGCAGTTGTCCAATTCCTGGGCCGCTCCGGAACGCGGCGAGCGCCTGGCAGAACTGGCCGGCGCCGGCAAGCACGACAGCCGCAGCCTGATCGCCATGCAATACGACCAGACCACTACCTTCGCAGCCAAGCTGAAGAAAATGTTTGAAGCGCCAGGCATGGCCCAGCCGCTCAAACACGCCATGGACGCCTTGCCGGTGACAGATCGTGCCAAGGCACACGAGGCCTACAGCCGCCTGATGGCGTTCGACGGCAAGCTCGGCCCGACCTCCACCGACGCGGCCATCTACGAACTGTTCCTGCAGGAAAGCACCCGACAGATCTTCCTCGATGAACTGGGTCCTGAAAGCAGCGCGGCATGGAAGGCCTTCGTCGCCAATGGCAAGCTTTCCTACGCGGCCCAGGCCGATCACTTGCTCGGGCGTGAAGACAGCCCGTTCTGGGATGACGTACGTACCGCGCAGAAAGAAGACAAACCGGCCATCCTCGCCCGCAGCCTCGCCGCAGCGATCAGCGCAGGCGACAGCCAGTTGGGCAGTGATCACAAGGCCTGGCAGTGGGGCAAACTGCACCGCTATGAATGGAAAAACATCAGCGGCCAGACCATACGCGGACCGCTGCCGGCCGGTGGTGATCACACCACGCTCAACACCGCAGCCTTCGCCTGGGGTCAGGATTTCAGCACCACGCTGGCGCCAGCCATGCGCTTTATCGTCGACTTCGGCCAGTCCGAGCCGCTGATGGCACAAAACGGCACCGGCCAATCCGGCAACCCGGCCAGCCCGAACTACCTCAACAGCATCGAACCGTGGCTCAAGGGCCAGTACATGAGCCTGCCGATGCAGCCGCAGAACTTCGACAATGCCTATGGCAAGGCACGGTTGACGCTGACGCCCGGCAAATAACCCCGCCCTTTACCTGTAGGAGCGAGCTTGCTCGCGATGGCGCCATATCAGTCAACATCGTTGGTGACTGACATACTGCTATCGCGAGCAAGCTCCCACAGGAAGCTGATATTAATCCCCCCAAAAACAAATAGAACTTCTCGCCACACGCCAACCTCATAGCTAACAAGCCCCTCCACTCCGGTAACGACATGGACCTTGTTATCTCGCGCCCCGAAGGTTTGTACTGCCCCGCCGGCGACTTCTACATCGACCCGTGGCGGCCGGTCGAGCGCGCCGTGATCACCCACGCCCACGGCGATCATGCCCGCGCCGGCAATCAGCATTACCTGGCGGCAGCACCCGGCGAGGCCATCCTGCGCGCACGACTGGGCCAGGACATCAACCTGCAGACCCTGCGCTATGGCGAACGCCTGCTGCATCGAGGCGTGCGCCTCAGTTTTCATCCCGCTGGCCATGTGCTTGGCTCGGCGCAAGTACGCCTGGAATACGGCGCACAAGTCTGGGTCGCATCCGGGGACTACAAGATAGAACCCGACGACACTTGCGCGCCGTTTGAACCGGTACGTTGCGACACCTTCATCACGGAGTCGACCTTTGGCCTGCCGATCTACCGCTGGCAACCCCAGGCACAGGTGTTTGCCGAGATCAATCAATGGTGGCAGGCCAATGCGGCTGTCGAAAAAACCAGCGTGCTGTTCTGTTGTTCCCTTGGCAAGGCCCAGCGCATTCTCCATGGCATCGACCCACGACTCGGTCCCATTCTGGTGCATGGCGCCGTCGAACCCGTCAACGGGATTTACCGCGAAGCGGGGGTATATTTGCCGCCCACGATTCATGTCGCCGACGTAAAAAAGAGCGACCCACTGATGCGCAAAGCACTGGTGCTTGCCCCTCCTTCAACGGCGAACAGCAACTGGATGCGTCGCTTCGGCGATTACAGCGATGGTTTCGCCAGTGGCTGGATGCGTTTGCGTGGCACGCGTCGGCTACGCGGTGTGGACCGTGGCTTCGTGCTGTCCGACCACGCCGACTGGCCCGGCCTGCTCTGGGCCATCGAACAGACTGGCGCTCGGCGGATCATGGTGACCCATGGTTCGGCCGGCGCGCTGGTACGCCATCTGCACGAGCAGGGGCACGATGCCATGGCGTTCGATACCCAATACGGTGATCACGAAGAGGAGGCGGTCATCACCGACGCCGAGCCTGCCGAGATGCTGCCATGAAGGCGTTCGCCGAGCTGTATACCGAACTGGACGCGTCCACTTCGAACAACGCCAGACTGGCGGCATTGCAAAACTACTTCGCCCAGGCCACTCCGGAAGATGCCGCCTGGGCGGTGTACTTTCTGTCGGGGGGACGCCCCCGGCAATTGGTGCCGGTACGGGTACTGCGCGAATTGGCCGTGGCATTTTCCGGTTTACCGCAATGGCTGTTCGAAGAGAGTTACCAGGCAGTCGGTGATCTCGCGGAAACCATTTCGCTGGTTTTACCGCAATCGTCGCATCATTCGAGCGAGGGGCTGGCCGCGTGGATCGAGGACAAATTGCTGCCGCTGCGCGGCGAAACAGCGCAATCCCTCGCTCAACGGTTACCGACGCTGTGGACGCAACTGGACGGTCCGAGCCTGATGCTCTGCATCAAACTGATCACCGGCAGCTTGCGCGTCGTGGTGTCCCGATTATTGGTGACCCGCGCCCTGGCAGCCATGGCTCATCTTGACAGCAAACGTGTGGCCCAGCGCATGGAAGGTTACACCGACCAGACCCATCGCCCCAGTGCCACCCGCTACCTGAAACTGATCGCCGCCGAATCCCTGGATGAACGCGCCCAGCGTGGCGGTGAGCCCTACCCGTTTTTCCTCGCCCACGTCTTGTCGCCGCCCGTGGAGCAATTCGAAGCACTGCTCGGCCCTGTCCAGCACTGGCAGGCGGAATGGAAATGGGATGGCATCCGCGCCCAGGTGATCAAGCGCGACGGGCAACTGTGGATCTGGTCGCGGGGTGAAGGGCTGGTGACCGAACGCTTCCCTGAACTGGACAGCTTATTTCTGAGCCTTCCCGAAGGCACGGTGATCGACGGCGAAATCGTCGCCTGGAAATTTGCGCCAACCGGCATCGACAAGTTTTCTCAACCAGCTACGCAACCTTTCGCCCTCTTGCAAAAACGAATCGCTTGCAAGGTCCTGGACCGGAAAATCCTCGAAGAAGTGCCAGTTGTGTTAATCGCCTTCGATTTGCTTGAATGGCAAGGTGAGGACTGGCGCAACCGGTGTCAGGCGGAGCGACGCGCGCAACTGGAACGGGTCGCCAGTGACTGCGCCAATCCGCGGTTGCGCCTCTCGCCATTGGTGACCGGCGACACCTGGCTCGACCTCGCCCGCCAGCGTGAGGCATCCCGCGCCCTCGGTGTCGAAGGCCTGATGCTAAAGGCGCGCGATGCCTTGTACGGTGTCGGCCGGACCAAGGACGTGGGTGCGTGGTGGAAATGGAAAGTCGACCCGTTCAGCGTTGACGCCGTGCTGATCCATGCGCAACGGGGGCAAGGACGTCGGGCCAGCCTCTACAGCGAATACACGTTCGCCGTGTGGGACGGCCCGCCAGACGTCAGCGAACGTTCCCTGGTGCCGTTCGCCAAAGCGTATTCAGGGTTGAGCGATGACGAAATTCGCCAGGTCGACAGCATCGTGCGCAAGACTACGGTGGAAAAAATCGGCCCGGTGAGCAGCGTCCAGCCGAGTCTGGTGTTTGAATTGGGGTTCGAGGGCATCGCCCCCTCTCGCCGTCACAAGAGTGGCATTGCCGTACGTTTTCCGCGGATGTTGCGCTGGCGCCAGGACAAGTCGGTCGACGAAGCCGACAGTTTGACGACCCTGAAAAATCTGCTCGGCTGAGCCTTGTTTTTATCCTCAAAATTTTTTCTTTTTGAGTCGAACCGGTGCGGCCATTTCCCTGCGCCCGTTTTCGTGCATAAATCTGTCTCCGGCTATTTCCAGACACCTTTTAAAACGCTTGTTCGGCACTCTGGTTCGGAAATTGCTACTTTCAACAGGTCTTACGCTTTCCAGTAACAATAATTCTGCGCCACAAGCGCTCATATTGGTTTTAGGGATTGAATAATGAAAAAAGCATTGCTGACCCTTTCTGCACTGGCATTGTGCATGGCCGCTGGCTCCGCCATGGCGAAGGAGTACAAAGAACTGCGTTTCGGCGTTGACCCTTCTTACGCACCGTTTGAGTCGAAAGCGGCCGATGGCAGCCTGGTGGGCTTCGACATCGATCTGGGGAACGCGATCTGCGCCGAGCTGAAGGTCAAGTGCAAGTGGGTCGAAAGTGACTTCGATGGCATGATTCCAGGCCTCAAAGCCAATAAATTCGACGGTGTGATCTCGTCGATGACCGTGACCCCGGCCCGTGAAAAAGTCATCGACTTCTCCAGCGAGCTGTTTTCCGGCCCAACCGCTTACGTGTCCAAGAAAGGTTCCGGCGTGACCGCAGACGTCGCCTCCCTCAAGGGCAAAACCGTCGGCTACGAACAAGGCACCATTCAGGAAGCCTATGCCAAGGCCATTCTGGACAAGGCCGGGGTAAAAACCCAGGCCTACGCCAACCAGGATCAGGTCTACGCTGACTTGACCTCCGGTCGTCTCGATGCCGGGATCCAGGACATGCTGCAAGCCGAACTGGGCTTCCTGAAGTCGCCACAGGGTGCCGACTACGAAGTCAGCAAGCCGGTCGACAATGAACTGCTGCCGGCCAAAACAGCGGTTGGCATTAAGAAAGGTAACACCGAGCTGAAAGCACTTTTGGATAAAGGTATCAAAGCGTTACACGATGATGGCACCTACGCCACCATCCAGAAGAAACACTTTGGCGATCTGAATCTGTACAGCGGCAAATAATGCCCGGCGCCCATCTCTGGATGGGCGCTTTTTTCATCCGATCAGGTTGCTGATTTATGTTCGAAAACCTACTCGAAAATCTGGGGCTCTCTGCCTTCAGCCTCAGGGGCTTCGGTCCGCTGCTGATGCAAGGCACCTGGATGACGATCAAACTGTCGGCGTTATCGCTGTTGGTAGCCGTGTTGCTCGGGCTGCTCGGCGCCAGTGCCAAGTTGTCAAAAGTCAAACTGTTGCGCTTGCCCGCCCAGCTCTACACCACACTCATTCGCGGCGTTCCCGACCTGGTGCTGATGCTGCTGATTTTCTACAGCCTGCAAACCTGGCTGACCTCGTTTACCGATTACATGGAATGGGAATACATCGAAATCAACCCGTTCAGCGCCGGGGTCATCACCCTGGGCTTCATCTACGGCGCGTATTTCACCGAAACCTTCCGTGGCGCGATTCTCGCCGTCCCACGGGGTCAGGTCGAAGCGGCCACCGCTTATGGCCTCAAGCGCGGCCAGCGTTTCTGGATCGTGGTGTTCCCACAGATGATGCGTTATGCCCTGCCGGGCATCGGTAACAACTGGATGGTAATGCTCAAGGCCACCGCCCTGGTGTCGATCATTGGCCTGGCCGATCTGGTCAAGGCTGCCCAGGACGCCGGCAAAAGCAGCTATCAGCTGTTTTACTTCCTGGTACTTGCCGCGCTGATCTATCTGGTGATCACCAGCGCGTCCAACTTCATTCTGCGCTGGCTTGAACGTCGTTACTCCGCCGGTACCCGGGAGGCCGTGCGATGATCGAACTCCTGCAGGAATACTGGAAACCCTTCCTTTACAGCGACGGCAACAACATCACCGGCCTGGCCATGACCCTGTGGTTGCTCAGCGCATCGATATTCTTCGGTTTCATCGTCTCGATTCCGCTGTCTATCGCCCGGGTTTCACCGCGCCTCTACATTCGCTGGCCGGTGCAGTTCTACACCTACCTGTTCCGTGGCACGCCGTTGTATATCCAGCTGCTGATCTGCTACACCGGGATCTACAGCCTGGCCGCCGTGCGCGCACAACCGCTGCTCGACAGCTTCTTTCGCGATGCGATGAACTGCACCATCCTGGCCTTCGCCCTGAACACCTGCGCCTACACCACGGAGATTTTTGCCGGGGCTATCCGCAGCATGGCCCACGGTGAAGTCGAAGCGGCCAAGGCTTACGGCCTGACCGGCTGGAAGCTGTACGCTTATGTGATCATGCCGTCGGCCCTGCGTCGCTCGTTGCCGTACTACAGCAACGAAGTGATCCTGATGCTGCACTCGACCACCGTGGCCTTCACCGCGACCATCCCGGACATCCTGAAAGTCGCGCGGGACGCCAACTCGGCGACCTTCCTGACCTTCCAGTCGTTCGGCATCGCCGCGCTGATCTACCTGACCGTCACTTTTGCGCTGGTCGGCCTGTTCCGCCTTGCCGAACGCCGATGGCTGGCCTTCCTCGGGCCGACCCACTAGGACTAATCCTGCTTCAGGAAACAACAGATGCGCCACCAGAAACATGACCTCCTGGCCCCGCTGCCGGGGACCGCGCGACAGATCCACAGTTTTCACTTCGGCCCACAACCGGCCAATGGCAAGATCTACATCCAGGCCTCACTGCACGCCGACGAAATGCCCGGCATGCTGGTGGCCTGGCACCTCAAGCAACGCCTGGCGGAGCTGGAAGCCGCCGGTCGCCTGCGCAGCGAAATCGTGCTGGTGCCCATCGCCAACCCGGTGGGCCTGGAACAAGTGCTGATGGATGTGCCGCTGGGCCGCTACGAGCTGGAAAGCGGCCAGAACTTCAATCGCTGGTTCGTCGACCTCAGTGAGGAAGTCGGCAACGCGATCGAAGACCAGCTCGGTGAAGACCCGCAGCACAACCGGCAACTGATCCGCAGCAGCCTGCGCGATGCGCTGGCCCGGCAGACCGCCGACACCCAATTGCAATCCCAGCGCCTGACCCTGCAACGACTGGCCTGCGATGCCGACATGGTGCTCGACCTGCATTGTGATTTCGAAGCGGTCGCACACCTGTACACCACGCCGCAGGCTTGGCCACAGGTCGAGCCACTGGCCCGCTACATCGGTGCCGAAGCGAGCCTTCTGGCAACCGATTCCGGTGGCCAGTCGTTCGACGAATGCTTCACCCTGCTCTGGTGGCAATTGAAGGAACGCTTCGGCGAACACTTCGACATTCCACCGGGCAGTTTTTCGGTGACCGTCGAATTGCGCGGTCAGGGCGACGTCAATCACCCGCAGGCCAGTCTCGACTGCCAGGCGCTGATCGACTACCTGATCCATTTCGGCGCGATCGCCGGCGAGCCTTCGCCCCTGCCTGAGTTGCCCTGGCCAGCGACACCGCTGGCCGGTGTAGAACCGGTAGCCACGCCCGTCGGCGGCCTGCTGGTGTTCACCGCACAGCCGGGCCAGTACCTGGAAGCCGGGCAACTGATTGCCGAGATCATTGATCCGATCAACGATCGCGTCACCCCCGTTCATTGCTCCGCCGCCGGGTTGATGTACGCCCGTTCGCTGCGCCGCATGGCCACTGCCGGCATGGTGATCGCCCATGTCGCGGGCACCGAAGCCTATCGCAGCGGCTATCTACTTTCGCCTTGAGGATGCACGCCCCATGTACAAATTGACCATCGAAGGCCTGCATAAGAGTTATGGCGATCATGAAGTCCTCAAAGGTGTTTCACTCAAGGCCAGGACCGGCGACGTCATCAGTCTGATCGGCGCCAGCGGGTCGGGCAAAAGCACCTTTCTGCGTTGCATCAACTTCCTGGAACAACCCAACGACGGCGCCATGAGCCTCGACGGGCAGAACATCCGCATGATCAAGGACCGTCACGGCATGCACGTGGCCGATGCCAATGAACTGCAGCGAATTCGCACCCGCCTGGCCATGGTGTTCCAACACTTCAACCTGTGGAGCCACATGACGGTGCTGGAAAACATCACCATGGCCCCGCGCCGGGTGCTGGGCTGCGACAGGAAAGAAGCCGAGGACCGCGCCCGGCGTTACCTCGACAAGGTGGGGCTGGCCTCCCGTGTGGCGGACCAATACCCGGCATTCCTGTCCGGCGGTCAGCAACAACGGGTGGCGATTGCCCGCGCACTGGCCATGGAGCCGGAAGTCATGCTGTTCGACGAACCGACCTCGGCGCTGGACCCGGAACTGGTGGGTGAAGTGCTCAAGGTGATCCAGGGCCTGGCCGAGGAAGGCCGGACCATGATCATGGTGACCCACGAAATGAGCTTCGCCCGCAAAGTGTCGAGCCAGGTGCTGTTTCTGCACCAGGGCCTGGTTGAGGAAGAAGGCGCACCGGAAGATGTGCTGGGCAATCCGAAAAGCGAGCGGTTGAAGCAGTTCCTCAGCGGCAACCTGAAGTAACGGCTACAGCAAAACCTGTGGGAGCGAGCTTGCTCCCACAGGTTTTGATCTGTAGTGTCTGAACTGTCAGGCAACGGGCGCAGGCGGTGGCTCATCCGGCAGCGTAGGCTCGCCCGGTTCGTTAGGCTGTTCGTTCGGGGTATCAGGATCAGGCTGGCCGGGAATACCCCCTGACATGCTGACGGGCGGATGCGCCAACAAGGACCAGGCCAGAACGCCAATCTGATTGGGTTCAAGCCTTGCCAGTTCGGCACTGATTCGCGGATCGATCTTCATTCGACACTCCTGAGCGATAGCCCGACCCGCCTTGCGCGGATCGGAGCAGTACACTCCATAGAGTGTACGCCCGCCCAGGAATTCCCGGCATTTGTCGGACGGTTGACTCAGGTGCGAGGCAGGGTCACGCCACGCTGCCCCTGGTACTTGCCGCCACGATCCTTGTAAGACACTTCACATTCTTCGTCAGACTCCAGGAACAGCATCTGCGCCACGCCTTCGTTCGCGTAGATTTTCGCCGGCAGATTGGTGGTATTGGAGAACTCAAGGGTCACATGACCTTCCCACTCAGGCTCGAGCGGCGTGACGTTGACGATGATGCCGCAGCGCGCGTAGGTGCTTTTACCCAGGCAAATGGTCAAGACATTACGCGGAATGCGGAAGTATTCGACGGTGCTGGCCAGGGCGAAGGAATTGGGCGGAATGATGCACACGTCGCTGTGGATGTCGACGAAGCTGCCGGCATCGAAATTCTTCGGATCGACGATGGCCGAATTGATGTTGGTGAACACCTTGAAATGACTGGTGCAACGCACATCGTAGCCATAGCTCGACACGCCGTAGGAAATTACACGGCTATCGTCGCTGCCGCGCATCTGGCGCTCGACGAAAGGCTCGATCATGCCGTGTTCCTGCGCCATGCGGCGAATCCACTTGTCCGATTTGATGCTCATGGCGGGTGTCCTGAATAGCGAGGTCGAAAAATTCTGTCCGGCATCTTACCGGGCGCGCCGCCGGGTTCAAAGTGCGCGGTGCAATTCTCGCCGAACAGGCAGGAATTACCTGCGCTGACGACGAACCGTCGCACCGCCGATCCTTAAATCAGAGAAACCTTCGCAAGAAGCATTGGCACGTTCAGGAAAAAGGGTTAAGGTGGCGCCACTGTGCTGCTTGTGTCACTGAGAATCTCTACACGATATGTTGAATTTCGATCCAACCATCTACAAGAATTTTTCCTGCTCTTTGCACTCAGTCTCGGCCAGGGTTCTTCCTGAGTCGCAGTTATCTTTGTTCAAGGAGTTACACCATGTCTAATCGCCAAACCGGTACCGTTAAGTGGTTCAACGATGAAAAAGGCTTCGGCTTCATCACTCCACAATCCGGTGACGACCTGTTCGTTCACTTCAAAGCTATCCAATCCGACGGCTTCAAAAGCCTGAAAGAAGGCCAACAGGTTTCTTTCATCGCTACCCGCGGTCAGAAAGGCATGCAAGCTGAAGAAGTTCAAGTTATCTAACTTGTACTTGCTTTAGTAAAAAAGCCCCGCCCTCAACAGCGGGGCTTTTTTGTGCCTGTGTGTTTTTCACAGGTAAAAAAGATCGCAGCCTGCGGCAGTTCCTAAAGGGTGAACATAACTCCCCTGCAGGAGCTGCCGCAGGCTGCGATCTTTTAGCGTCTTACCAAGTCACGCCAAACCCTGCGGTGTAGCGTGTCTTGTCCAGATCCGAATCGTCGGTGCCGCTGATGATGTCCCGCTCCGCCTTCAGGTTCAGTGAAGCCCAGTCAGTCACCTTGTAACGCAACCCCATCTCGGCATCGAGTGCATAGTCGGCCACGCCCGACAGAGGCTTGCCGACCTCACCATTGGTGAAGAACTCGACACGCTTGCCGATCAGGTAGCGGTTGTAATCCCACGTCATGGCCAGTGCGTAGAAATTTTCCTTGCTGCCATCGGAGAACTCATAGTCCGTGCGGTTGACCAGCGAGCCCAGGGAGAACGCCCCAAGCTCGTCATCCCAGAACTGATAGCCGGGACCGGTACCGACCGTGCGTTGACGGGACAGGTCTTCGACCTTGTCGCGCTTGTACACCAGGCGCCCCTGCCAGAACCATTGCTCGGTCAGGAATCGATCGATGGAGTACTCGGCCCGCCAGTTGTCAGTGGTCACCACGTCGTCCTGGAACTCGCGGTTGTATTCACCTTCGGCGGTGTGCCGCCAGCGACCGTGGCGGGCACTGGTCTTGAAATCGATGTCGTAGTCATCAGTGTCGTTTTCCGCCCTTTGATAATCCAGTGCGACATCGACGTTGCCTTTCCACACCAGATCCTCGACCACCGGTTTTGGCTTGAGAATCTGCTGAATGCTCGCCAGTTCGACCGTCTTCGGTGCTTCGCCGTTGGCCAGCGTGACCTTGCCGGCGTCCGCCGCTTTCAGCGACTTGGCTTTCTCGCCACTGTAGGCATCCTGCTTGACCAGCAACTCCTGATCGCTGTCCAGAGTCTTGACCTGTTTCCAGTCGATCGTCACCGCACCGGCGTACTCGGTCTGGATCAGCAGCTTGCCGCCATCGAACAGCGTGATCTTGCCGCTCAGCTTGTCACCGTTCTTCAACCACACGGTATCGGCCAACAAGGGAGTAGAAGCACTGAGGACAGCGAGACACAGCAGGGATCTGGACAACATAAGCGAAATACGGGCTCGGGCTTGCGAGAAAAGTCGGCATTATCCGCAGGAATAAGGCCCTGACAAGGACTGACCCGACTATTTCTGTTGAGTTCATTTCTCAACCGCCTGTACAGGATTTACTCTACAGATGGTAAAGCAGACTTCTTCAGGAATGACGGACGTGACCGATCCAACCGATGAACCCGAGAGTGCGGCGCAAATCCGACGCACGGCGCTGTACCTGACACTGGCGCAAGTTCCCGAGGGCAAAGTCGTCAGCTACGGTCAATTGGCCGAGCTTGCAGGACTGGGTCGCGCCGCCCGCTGGGTCGGCCGCACCCTCAGCCAATTGCCGAGCGACAGCAAATTACCCTGGCATCGCGTTCTGGGTGCAAACGGGCGCATCAGCCTCCCGGTCGGCAGCCCTTCGGGCGATGAACAGCGCGCACGATTACGCATGGAGGGCATCAGTATCCTGAATAATCGTGTTGATATTCAGCGCCATGGCTGGCGTCCGGTAGAGCACAGCGGTTAGAGTGCGCGCTTTGTTTCCGTATTTGTTGAGGCAGACTCCAGCCCATGCCCCGTAAAACCTGGCGCGCCGCGCTCGCCGCTTATGCCAGCCCTTCAACACTCGTGCTGTTGCTGCTTGGTTTCGCCGCCGGCCTGCCCTACATGCTGGTGTTTTCGACGCTTTCAGTCTGGCTGCGCGAGGCCGGCGTGGCGCGCGAAACCATTGGCTATGCAAGCCTGATTGGCCTGGCGTATGCCTTCAAATGGGTCTGGTCGCCGTTGCTCGACCAATGGCGACTGCCATTGCTTGGCAAACTCGGTCGACGACGATCCTGGCTCGTGCTGTCCCAGGCACTGGTCATCCTTGGCCTGCTAGGAATGGGTTTGTGCGATCCACAAAAGCATTTGTCCTGGCTGATCGCCATTGCCGTGGTCGTCGCCTTCGCATCAGCGACGCAGGATATTGCTGTAGACGCCTATCGCCTGGAAATCGCCGAAGACAATCGTCAGGCTGCCCTGGCCGCCAGCTACATGTCCGGCTACCGGGTCGCTGCACTGCTGGCGACTGCAGGCGCGCTGTACTTTGCCGAAGGCTTTGGCTCCACCGGCTTCAACTACAAGCATTCGGCCTGGGCCGGTACTTACATTCTGTTCGGGGTGCTGATGGTCCCGGCGCTGCTGACTTCCATATTCATGCGCGAACCTCCCGTGCCGTTACGCACGCAATTGCAGGCCGGTCGCTACAGCTTCGTGCATCAACTGGCCTCGGTGTTCGTGCTGATCATATTGCTGGTATCCGTGCCGGCCATGTTCACCCAGCTCTACTACACCGACTTCGCCAGCGTACTGTTCGAAGGCGTGAGCCTGCTCGACCTGTTGCTCGAAGACCGCGCGTTCCTGCGGGCCATCCTCTATATCACGCTCACCGCCCTGTGCCTCTCGGCCATGGGCCGTCGCGGCCTGGCGCCAGTGCTCACGCCAGTCAATGACTTCATCCTGCGATACCGCTGGCAAGCGCTGCTGCTACTCGGCTTGATCGCCACCTATCGGATGTCCGATACGGTCATGGGCGTGATGGCCAACGTGTTCTACATCGACCAGGGCTTCACCAAGGACCAGATCGCCAGCGTCAGCAAAATCTTCGGCCTGATCATGACCCTGGTGGGTGCCGGCATGGGCGGCCTGCTGATCGTGCGTTTCGGCATCCTGCCGATCCTGTTCATCGGCGGCGTCGCATCCGCGGCGACCAACATCCTGTTCCTGATGCTCGCCGACATGGGCCCCAACCTGAACATGCTGGTGCTGACCATCTCCCTGGACAACTTCAGTTCAGGTCTGGCGACTTCGGCGTTCGTCGCCTACCTGTCGAGCCTGACCAACCTCAAGTTCTCCGCCACCCAATACGCCCTGCTCAGCTCGATCATGCTGTTGCTGCCGCGCCTGATCGGCGGCTATTCCGGGGTCATGGTGGAAAAGTTCGGTTACCACGACTTCTTCCTGATCACCGCCTTGCTGGGCGTCCCGACCCTGCTGTTGATCGCCTTGCACTGGTTCCAGGAGAACCGCCGCGAAGGTCCGACACCGACACCGGAACCCGTGCAGACCCCGGTAGCCGAAGAATCGTAGGATCTTTACGCAGGAACAATCGCGGAGGGCCGAGTGAATCGTGCCCTCCTGCCACACCACTGACCGCACGCCTGTACGCCGGCGGTTCTCGCCCGTACAATGCTCCGTCACTTCTCGTCATCAGCAATCGATAACGGCCAACCATGCGCACCAGTCAATTTTTGCTCGCCACACAAAAAGAAACGCCTTCCGACGCGGTCGTGATCAGCCACCAGCTGATGCTGCGCGCCGGCATGATCCGCAAACTCGCCTCAGGCCTGTACACCTGGCTGCCGATGGGCTTGCGGGTAATGCGCAAGGTCGAAGCTGTCGTTCGTGAAGAAATGAACGCCGCCGGCTCTCTCGAAGTGTTGATGCCGAGCACGCAACCGGCCGAGCTGTGGCAGGAGTCCGGGCGCTGGGAAGAGTACGGCCCTGAATTGCTGCGCTTCAAGGATCGCCACGGTCGCGACTTCTGCGCAGGCCCGACCCACGAAGAAGTCATCACCGATCTGATGCGCAACGAGCTGAGCAGCTACAAGCAGCTGCCAATCAACCTGTACCAGATCCAGACCAAATTCCGTGACGAAATCCGCCCACGCTTCGGCTTGATGCGTGGCCGCGAATTCATCATGAAGGACGCCTACTCGTTCCACGCCGACCAGCCTTCGTTGCAGATTACCTACGAGCGCATGCACCAGGCTTACTGCAACGTGTTCACCCGTCTGGGCCTGAGGTTCCGCCCTGTTGAGGCCGACAACGGCTCCATCGGCGGCGCCGGCTCCCACGAGTTCCACGTTCTGGCCGAATCGGGCGAAGATGACATCGTCTTCAGTAACGGTTCCGACTACGCGGCGAACATCGAGAAAGCCGAGGCCGTGCCGCGGGAAACCTCGCGCGCCGCGCCAACCGAAGAACTGCGCCTGGTCGACACACCGAACGCCAAGACCATTGCGCAACTGGTCGAAGGCTTCAACCTGCCGATCGAGAAAACCATCAAGACCCTCGTGGTGCACGCTGAAGAGAAAGGCAAGCTGATTGCCCTGATCATCCGTGGCGACCATGAACTGAACGAAATCAAGGCGGCCAACCAGCCAGGCGTTGCCAGCCCGCTGGTCATGGCCTCGGAAAGCGAACTGCGCGACGCCATTGGCGCCGGTGCCGGTTCCCTGGGCCCATTGAACCTGCCGCTGCCGATCATCATCGACCGTTCGGTCGAACTGATGAGCGACTTCGGCATCGGCGCCAACATCGACGACAAGCACTACTTCGGCGTGAACTGGGAGCGCGACTTGCCTGTTCCGACCGTTGCCGACCTGCGCAACGTTGTGGCCGGCGACCCGAGCCCGGATGGCAAAGGCACCCTGGAAATCAAGCGCGGCATCGAAGTCGGGCACATCTTCCAGCTGGGCAACAAGTACAGCAAAGCGATGAAGTGCGAAGTGCTGGGCGAAAACGGCAAGCCGGTCACCCTGGAAATGGGCTGCTACGGCATCGGCGTGTCCCGCGTGGTAGCGGCTGCCATCGAGCAGAACAACGACGAAAACGGGATCATCTGGAGCGACACCCTCGCACCTTTCCAGATCGCCCTGGTGCCGCTGCGCTACGAAACCGAACAGGTTCGTGAAGCCACCGACAAGCTGTACGCGCAACTCACCGCTGCCGGCTTCGAAGTGCTGCTCGACGACCGCGACAAGAAAACCAGCCCGGGCATCAAGTTCGCGGACATGGAGCTGATCGGCATTCCACACCGGATCGTGGTCAGCGACCGCGGCCTGGCCGAAGGCAACCTGGAATACAAGAGCCGTACCGAGGCCGACGCACAAGCGCTGCCGGTTGCCGATGTACTGTCGTTCCTTCAGGCCCGCATCCGCCGCTGATACCAGACATAGAGGCGTCATGTTCAAGCGAAACACCTTAGGCCTTGGTGGTGCCGCCTTGTGCGGCACCCTGCTGGTCAGCGGCTGTGCCAACCACATGTCACAACGCAGCGAGCAAGAGGAACGTGTCGAGCGCAAATTGCTCGATCACAGCCTGCAGATCGATGTCGGTGAGCCCAAGGTGCTTGAGCTGCCGCAACGTCGGGTGAAAATTCACGAGCAGAAGACCTTCGAAGTCACCGAGTACGAAGTCACGCGTCACTACGACCGCTATACGCCGTACCAACCCTGGCGGGAGATTTACGAAATCCCGCTGGGTGCGGTGGCTGTGGTGGCGGGTGTCGGTGCCAATGTGGTCAACGTATTCACCCTCGGCAATCTGCCAGACAGCGTGACCAAGGACTGGCTGAGCTACGGCTTCGCCGGGCTCAACCCGTTCATGAACGTGCAGTCCCACGGTCGCGCGCAGCAGAACCTGGCCGGCATTGATGAAGTCCAGCGCGACAAGCGTACGGAATACTCAAGCCTGCCCTGGAGCGAGCGTCCGGTCGAGGTCAAGGCCGGCAAGGAAACCTTCGAGCTGACCACTGACAAAAACGGTGTGTTACGCCTGAATCTGTTGGACAGCCCGTTCGCCGAACATGACATCAACCATCTGAGCCGCTTGCTGATCCGTGTCGAGGATGCCCAGGGCAACGTGCACAACGATTCCACCCTGGTCATCAGCAGTAACTTGCGCAGCAAGCTCTATGAGGCCCACGGGTTGATTTATGACGATCTCGAAGGTGACGAAGTCAATCAGTGGGTCCACCGGGTCAAACGCCTGTCGGAGCTGGGTCTTGAAGAAGAGGCCAGCGAACTGGAACAGAGCCTGATCGAACTGACGCGCAATGATCCTGAATTGCAGAGCGAGTTCCTCAAGTCACTGGCCCGCAATGGCGAGCGACTGGTGGCGAATCCGGGGCTGAACTAAACCCCAAAAAAAATCGCAGCCTGCGGCAGCTCCTACAACAGATCGCGTTCTGCTGTAGGAGCTGCCGCAGGCTGCGATCTTTTGTGTTTCAGAATTTACCGCTCAAACAACTCCATCTGCTCGAACCCGCCCCGCAAGTCCTCCAGCCGCACGCCGACGCCCAACAACCGCACCGGTTTACCGCCGCGATTGAAAGCCTGGGTCAACATCATCTGATAACTCCCCAGATCCCGCCCTGCCCCGGCCTGCTCCAGTGTCGTCTGGGTGAAATCGTGGAACTTCACTTTGACGAATGGCTTGCCCGGACGATAGCTGCTGTCGATTCGCGCCATGCGGCCAGCCAGGGTCTCCAGCAGCTCGGGCAACTTGTCCAGGCAACTCTTCAGGTCCGGCAGGTCAACGTCGTAGGTATTTTCAACACTGATCGACTGTCGGCGACTGTCGTTATGCACCACACGGTCATCGATACCACGGGCCAGGCTCCAGAGTCGCTCGCCAAAGCTGCCGAATTCACGGACCAGCGTCAACTTGTCCCACTCGCGCAATTGCAGGCAATCGGTGATCCCCAGCTTGCCGAGCTTGTCAGCGGTGACTTTGCCGACCCCGTGCAATTTGCTCACCGGCAAGCCGCTGACAAAGTCCTCGACCTGATCCGGAGTGATGACGAACAGGCCATTGGGCTTTTTCCAATCACTGGCGATCTTGGCCAGAAACTTGTTCGGCGCCACACCCGCCGACACAGTGATATGCAACTGATTGGAGACTCGGCGCCGGATGTCCTGGGCGATGCGCGTTGCGCTACCACCGAAATGCGCACTGTCCGACACATCGAGGTACGCCTCATCGAGCGAGAGCGGCTCGATGATCTCGGTGTAATCGCGAAAGATCGTGTGAATTTCCCTGGACGCTTCTCTATAGGCGTCCATGCGTGGCTTGACGATGATCAGGTCCGGGCACAGTTTCAGGGCATGCCCGGAAGACATTGCCGAACGCACGCCGTACGCGCGCGCCTCATAATTGCAGGTGGCGATCACCCCGCGCCGATCAGCCGAGCCGCCCACCGCCAGTGGTTTACCGGCGAGGCGTGGGTCGTCGCGCATTTCGATGGCTGCATAGAAGCAGTCACAATCGACGTGGATGATCTTGCGTTGAGTCATAACAAAGCCGTGTTCATGGCAAAGAAAAGGCGTCATGGCGTGCCGGACAAACAGTATCTCACCGACACCTGTATATAGCACCAGTAGTCTGAATGTTCTTTTCCAATCGTAGGAAGAGTCGATTGTGAATTTATTTTTTCAATCGAAAAAATACTTTCAATAGACGCGCAGGCCTTGTCCTGCCTGCCTCACAGACCGGTCGCCCCCCCACTTTTAACGCTAACCGATTGAACAGGAAGAGGTTTTATCGGAATTTGAGGTTGACACCCGAGCGCATCTCTATAGAATGAGCCACACAGACGCGGGATGGAGCAGTCTGGTAGCTCGTCGGGCTCATAACCCGAAGGTCGTCGGTTCAAATCCGGCTCCCGCAACCAAACATCAAAAAAGGCTACTCGAAAGAGTGGCCTTTTTTGT
>NZ_JAGYGN010000036.1:0-61271 GCF_019947515.1 Pseudomonas sp. A-B-19 | reverse complement strand
TCCGTATGCATATCTAAAGGACGTTCTGACTCGTTTGCCGACGCAGCGGGCGAGTGAAATTACGGAATTGCTCCCGTACAAGTGGGCGCCCGTTTAACTACGCAAGGAGTGTTCGCCGGACGCTTACGAGCTACCCACTACTGTAAAACGGTCAATTTGCTTTGGCCACAAAACAGCGGCTCGAAGTGGTGTTGAGTCTCAGCCCCCATGACGAAGCCACAATCGAGCTTCACTCTGGCCCCATTCGGCAAGCTATCTCCATCATCTAATGCGAACTGCACACGATCCGTAGTGACCATAACGCCGATGTCGGTTCGAACAGTCATCGACTCATCAAGAACCAATGCGCTATATCCAATCTTGGCAGGAGGCTTGATTTGTTTTAGCGGGTCATCAGCTGCAAGTGTGAATACTCGCCCTGTAAACTGCATGGGATTTGGGCCAGATTGCGTCGGTGGCGTCTCAGCAGCCGAGACTGCAAACGAAAACAGCGCCGGAATTAGCAAGAGTGATTTCATGAGTTTCCTTTAAGGGCAGGGAATCGAGGGCATCCCCGAATATATGGCCAAAAGCTACTCTCCGAGTCAATGGCTCGCCCAGGAGCGTGCCGTCTAGGCAGCCCATCTTGCACGCCTACGCCGGTTGCCACCTATGCGGCAGCAGCTCTGCAATCTCACTCGCCCGCTGCGTCGGCATGCTCTTGCAGTCGATCGGGTAAGGACGCGGTTGCGAAGTAAGCATTGAGATCTTGCTGGGTAGAAAGCCCAGGTCGAGGCATGCCCGATCGCGCTGCAAGCTTGCCAGCGGAGAGCGCCGCCGCCCCTTCTTAGTACACGACGCGTTCGGACAAAATGACTTCACCGAGGCTCAGTTTTTTACGCCGGCCCGCTGCGATCCCCATCATCAGAAGCTTTTTGGGTTTCAGCTCTGACAGCAGGAGCGTTGTGATGGCGGTTGCATTGACGTTGCCAGCGTTGCCAAGAGAAGCGATGACGCAAGAAAGTGGGCCGTCTGCTCGTTGGATCCTCGCGGGCCAATAGTGGACGCCATGTGCGGTGAAGCACGCAGGAACATCTTCGTCAACACGAACACTTTCTTTGCAGCTGCCAGCTCAATAGCGATGGCCGTGATGACCAGAGGTCAGGAGGTCAGGAGGTCAGGAGGTCAGGAGAGCGTGCTGCTTCCCTGGCCACGATCTCATCTTGGAACATTCCAACGGAAAGATCTGCCAGCTTGTCCAGGCAGTGGAGCGGCTCCTGCAGAGACATGCTGTCCAGTCGGCCTTTCACCTGCTCGCCCGTGAACGGAAACAACGTCAGGGGCTCCTTGAAGAAGTTTGCGTGAAGGCCGAGCGCTCCTTAGCCGTTCTCGCTGAACCCACCAAGGTGCAAATCAAATGGCAGCACGGGCAGCTTCCGTCTGCGCATCTTGCGGGCTCGGTCTGAAACACCTTTACCGCCACCCAGCGCAATCATACGCACGACTCCATGCCTACTGAATGCGAAGATGCAGGTACGTCATAGGCGCACGTGTTGCGGCGTAGAGCGCTACGTACGGCCGCGCCGACGACGGTCATGCCAAGCATCATGCATATGTTGTAGTGGGGAAGATGGACGGTTGCCGCTTTGGCGCAAGGACGCAGAGCCAGCACAACGGGCTAGGAAAGCGTGGCAATACCGTCAGATTCAGTGAGGGATAACAGGAGTGCCAGGACGCCATCGAAAAAATAGTTTCTCAATGCCCTTGAAATCAAAAAGAGAAATCGGAGTTCTTATTTGATAACAAAATAGAAGCAGAGATCTTGGAGTCTTCGCCCAGTCTTGGCATCCATAAGTTTTGTGTCAGTCGACTCGATTGATTTCTACTGCTTTTGCCTAGGATCCGGCTGTTTGGTACTGAAAAGTGAAGGCCCAAGTGAATGGATACTTGAACTCGTCGATGGGAAGGACAGATCGTTTGTTCGCGACGTGAGTCGCGGCTAGCTTTTCAAGCCACTCGAAAAGTCAAAACCAGGTCGGGTGCCCGAGAACCTCCGGAGTTTGTTTTTCGTGGGTACCACTATCAGTGACGCCGCATGGCCGAGAGGGCAGACGACGTACAGGAAGAAGCGAATGGCCAATAATGACAGTCAGAGGTAGGTTTCATTGGCGCTTGGATCTGGCGCAAGAAGGTAGGCTTTGGGAAGTAGCCAGGTCACATCTTGGGGCTGCTGCGCTTCAACAAGCGATAGTAGAACTTCTCCTCAGCTATGGGCCGCCGAAGGTGCGTAGTAAAGTGGAGTACCTCAGCCGAGAATGGCTGGGTGACGAAAATCTTCAGTTGTTGAAGAGCGCCTTGATCGAAGCCGACTTGGCGCTTCCCCATCTCGACCAACCTCCAGAAAAAATCGCACTCTTGTCCTGCTATAGCCAACACATAGCACAGGGTCTTTTGCTTCGGATGCCTTTGGTCGAGCTTTCTCGAGATCTACGAGGTTTTCGGCTTGAGCACGACTTGGGCATCTGAAATCTGAGTACTCGTTGGTGCGAACAACTGCGCGTACGATCGATGTATGTGTTTTTGGACACCTCCAGGCCGGCGGTGCTTCCAAGCGTGTCAAAGGCGCCCGCACGCCTAGATAAGGCATTTCGCGGATCCATTTCTCGGCTTTTGCCAGATCATCGGGTGGTCGAGCGCATCCGGTTAAGTTTTGGTGACCTGAAAATTTGCTAGTTCGGCCAAACCGGCTACGCTTGATCGGGCAAATAGCGTAGCGGTGGCCTATTACGCGAGCGGCACAACCGATTCGCCGCGGTTCACCTATGGGGTATCAATCCCATGGAAGAAAGCCTTCAACAACGCGCAGAACACTTTGTTGGCCTCCGCACGCAAAACCCCGCATGGCTACTGCTCGCCTCGCGATGCGCCCCTTTTGTTCTTGCCAGCCTCGGACTGCTTTTCGAGCCAGGTCGTGACGGCATCGAGATGAGCGATGCGCTCCGCTCTCTTGCTGATGCTTTGGCCAATTGTTCTGATCCTGAACTTTACGGGATAGCGCGTGGGACTGAGCTTCAGCAAGCAAACCTAGAGCTCAGGGAATGTATAAAGCGCCGGCTCATCGTCGAGCGTAATGGACGGATATACGCGACAGACTTCTTGGCGTCGGCATTCCGATTCACCGAGTCCCTCGAAAACCGCGTGATGACGTCGACCGCCTCTCGGTTGTCAGTGGTGCAGCGGGAAATTGAAAATCTTGAGACGCATCTGAATTCAGATCTGAGGAGTAGGAAGCTTGCCCTAGAACGGCGTATTAAAGAGCTTCAGGATGAGCTCGAGCGTGCGAAAGCTGGACTAATTCCCGTGCTCGATGAAGAGCAGGCCATTGAAGCGATTAGAGAGGTTTACGGACTCGCTATTGGCCTGCTTGCAGACTTCCGGCGAATGGAAGATTCTTGGCGCGATGCCGACAGATCATTACGTCAGTCCATCATCAGTGAAAAATTTCACAGGGGAGAGATCGTCGACAACCTGCTCGACGGGCAAGAAGCTTTGTTGAGCACGCCTGAAGGCAGGGTGTTTGACAGCTTCCTACAGCAATTGTGGACACCTCACGAACTCCAGCGGATGAGGCTTCGTCTTCAGAACATCATGCGCCATCCAGCTGCTCTCAAAGCACTGGCCAGGCCTCAGCAGATTGCGCTGTTGCGCCTGGTGCCGCGTTTGATTCAAGAGACCGAGTTGGTTTTACAAGCCAGGGCCCGCAGTGAGCGAGACGTCAAAAGCTTCATGAAAACCGGGCTCGTTGTTGAGCACCATCGAGTGGGACACTTACTGAACGAAATCTTCAGCTTGATTGTGAACCTGGATTGGAATCGCCAGGCTGTACGGCTACAAGAAGTGCCACTTCCTCCGATCGGGATGGCATTGGTCAAAGTGCCTGTGGTTGAGCGGCTGCGCTTCAAAGGCATTTCTGGAGAGGAAGCACCGGTTCTCGACCTAAGTCGCCGCCACGTATCTCTCGATCAAATTGAAGAGGAGTTCTGGCTTTCCTTTGATGGCTTGGATCGAGATGCATTCATTAGAGAGACGTTGAGAGTGTTAGCAGAGCAGGGGCGTCCACTGTCCCTGGTGGAGCTAGCTTCGCTCCTTCCTCCGACGCACGACCTTGAGTGCTTCACCATCTGGATCACCATGGCCCGGGAAGCAGGAATAGATATCTACGAGGAGCAGACAGCCCCACTTGATCTGACAGACAAAGACCATCGCCGGTGGCGCTTCCATCTGCCTTTTACCCAGCTTGAGAGCGAGAAGCTTCGCAATATCAAATGGGAGCTCTGACATGCCGAGTATTTTTGATGAATTGACAGGCAAGCCTGGTGATCAAGAGGAACTCAGCGAAAATGCGGAGCAGGAACGTGAGCTGGAAGATCTGGAAATCGATGATTTGGACGTGGAGGACGACGATCAACGAACCCCCCGCGTGATTAGAGAAGTGGTTCAGGAGTTGTTTAAGCACGGTTTCATCGAAGAGGCAGACTATGAGCGACTCTACCGGGCCGCGTTGGCAAACGCCGAGCTAGTGGATCAGATTTTTGAGCCCTTCGATCTTAATGTTCAATTTGACGAAATCAGAGGTTTGGTTTTCATCAGAGTGCTCCATGCGTCCGATGTCATCGTCGAAGGGTGGACGCATCCTTTGATTCGCCATCATGCCTTCAGCCTTGAGCAAACGCTGCTGATTGCAGTGCTTAGACAATATTTGATCGAGTGCGAGATGGAGAACGGTATAGGAGCTACCATTCCTCAAATGACCGTAGATGACGTGATTACTCATCTGCGGGCCTATCTCGGAGAGCACGGTGCCGACTTCAAAGATCGGAAAAGGGCGGTTAGGTTGCTCCTGCAGTTGAGAAATCACCATCTCATTTCCATGAATGAGCATAGTGACAGGTTCACGATACGCCCACTGATCGCTCACGTCGCAAACCCTGAAAATCTGACAGCTTTGCTCCAGTGGCTGCTAGCTCACGATTTTAATACCGACCAGTTCTCACCTATGAGCGAGGAAGGAGAGGACTCCCATGAGTAATCCAGTTAGCGGGAGCTCTGAGGGCTATGTGCTGACGGAGTTAAAGATCTACAACTGGGGTAGCTTCGACGGTCTGCACCTCTCTCCGATCGATCCCGATGGAACGTCCTTGATTGGCGTAACAGGCAGCGGAAAAACGACAATCGTCGACGCGTTTATGACATTAATTTGCCAAAATCCTCGCTACAACCTTGCTTCTACAGGTGGGAATGATAGTGACAGAGACTTGGTGTCATATGTCCGGGGAGTGTCTGGGCTGGGCGATGGGCAACAATCGAAGCAGCAAGGTACCCGTCTTGGGCAAACAGTTTCAGGGATATGTGCCACTCTTCGGCGAGGGCAGCAACTGCTTCGCTTGGGTGTGATATTTCATTTCGAAGGTACCAGCTCAGCGATGGCAGAGCTTGGTAAATATTGGATTTTTAGCACCAACCCGGAAGAGTGCTTGGAATCTTGGCTCGCCATTTTTTACGAGGAGGGTAAGCATGGGCTCGAGCAATTAGAAAATAATGTTCAAGGACTCAACTATCACTCTACCCGCAGGGATTACCTCGCACAAATTCGCGCCTTGTTCCAGGTCGGTGACAACGCTTTCGCCTTGTTGAACCGAGCTGCTGGTATTAAGCAACTAACTGATATTGATACAATTTTTCGCGATCTTGTCTTGGATGACCGGTCTGCATTCAAGCGGGCAGGTGAGGTCGTCAAAAGCTTCGATGACCTCAACGTTATTCACCACGAACTGGAAACTGCTCGGGCACAACAGCAAAAGCTCAAGCCCATAGTGGGGGAGTGGGAAACCTACAAGACGCAAACAGAAAGTATTGAAGAACTGCAGCTTGCTGGCGAGCTAGCGCCGATCTGGTTCGCCGAGCAGTCCCACCAACGCTGGTCGTCAGAGAAAAGAAGACTGGAGCAGGAAGCGGAGGAGGCGGCGCTCACCATGCAGCACCTTGGTGAGCAGCGATACGAGTTGCTGCAACAATGCGAGATGTTCCGTCAAGCCTACTTGCAGAAGGGCGGAGCCAGCATTGATCAACTGCAAAAGCGCGTGGACGAGTGGAATTCTACTAGGAACGTCAGAGCAACGTTTTCAGCTCAGTACCAGGTGCGGATGCGCAGGCTGGGCTTTACCGAAGAGCTATCCGAAGCTGGCCTTGCCCAAAATAAAGCTTTGGCGATTCAACGGTATGAGGAACTAACGCATCAGATTTTAGATCAGCGCTCAGAGGCGTTTCAGTTGGGGATCAACGAGTCGGATGTTCGCGGGCGTCTCCAGGCATTGAACCTGGAGGTTGAGGAGGTCAAGCAACGACCGGGCTCAAACGTACCAACGCGATACCACCAATTTCGTAGCCAACTTGCCCAGCACCTCCAGGTAGATGAGGCTCAATTGCCCTTCGTGGCTGAGATGGTGCAAGTGAAGCCAGAAGAACAGGAGTGGCGAGGCGCGATTGAGCGGGCGCTCGGCGGGCATAGGCTTCGAATCTTGGTTCCGTCTGACAGAGCTACACATGCTTTACGATGGATCAACGCCCGTGACAATCATCTGCATGTGAGAGTCCTTGAGGTCGATCTGGATCTAAAGGTTCGAGAGACTTTGCCTGACGGGTACGTTCGGAAGCTCAAGCTCAAACCACATCCGTTCAAGAAAGCGGTAGAAGCGTTACTTGCACAAAACGACCGTCACTGCGTAGAAAGCTCGGATGCATTGCAGGCAACCCCTCACGCTATGACTAAGGAGGGAATGATGTCTGGGCAGCCTCACTTCTTTGAAAAGCGAGATCAGCGCCTATTGAACTCTGATTGGTTCACAGGCTTCGATAACCGAGATCGGTTGACATTCTTGAGTCAGCAAATCTCTGATGCAGGTAATCAGCTTGAGCTTGCCCTTGAAGCATTGAGAGCTGCACGGGATCGCTTAGGTGATCTCGAAGAGGTCAGCATGGCTTATAGGTTCATCAACGAAGTCGAATTCAGTCTGATAGATCTCCGTGGCGCTGAAAATCTGTTGACCGACCTTAAAGGCCAGTTGGATTATTTCACTCAACCCGGTACAGACGTCGCTTCAGCCAAGTTGCTTCTGGATGATGGTATCAAGAAAGCGGACGAGCTCGAGATTGAGTGTCTCAATGCACGCGATGTTTATACCAGATTGAAAGACCGACTTGGCACTGCTATGGATAAGCTCAGCAAGAAGTCGGAGCTAGCTGAAAAAGGATTAACACCAGAACAACGTGGAAAACTCGAAAAACACCTTCCCGTCGTGATTGCTTCTGAACTGGAAGAATTAGAAAATATTGAGCTCCGGTGTTCGCATGCCCACATAGTTCAGATGAAAGAATTGTACGAAAAATTGAACAGGGCGGAAAGTGATCTGATCAAGAGGATGTCTGAAGCCAAATCAATTGATACTGGTGCGCTGGCTGAAGTTGGTCTTGAAGTAACCGATGCGCCTGTATACCTAGAGCGGCTCAGGATCCTCACCACCGAAGCTCTTCCCGAAAAAGTCGAGCGCTTCCTTACCTATCTGAATCGCTCGTCCGATGACGGTGTTACCCAGCTCTTGAGCTTTGTTGAACAAGAGGTCGTACTGATTGAGGAACGTATCGAGGAACTTAATAACACCCTGCGACGTGTTGAGTTTCTGCCAGGAAAATATCTTCGCCTCGTTACAAGCAAGATTGTTCATAAGGATTTGGTATCCCTACAGTCAGCACAGCGAAAGCTGAACACCGCTCGCTTTACGGATGACGTCGGCGAGACCCACTATCGAGCGTTGAGGGTCGTGGTGGAGAGCCTCAGGAGGGCATGCGATAAAAGAAAGACATTGGGCGCGCGGGCAATGCTCGACTCGAGGTTCAGATTAGAGTTCTCGGTTGCGGTGGTTGATGCACTCACTAAGGAAGCAACAGCAGGCAGGAAAGGCTCATATGGCGATAGCGGGGGCGAAAAGGAAATTATCGCCTCTTACATCCTCACTGCTGCGCTTGGGTATGCCCTGTGTCCTGTAGGGGAAAGCAAACCGCTCTTTGGCACCGTGGTACTCGACGAAGCATTCTCTAGAACGTCCGCAAGCGTTGCTGCGCGAATCATCGCTGCACTTAATGAGTTCGGGCTGCACCCCATCTTTGTAACCCCCAACAAGGAGCTACGACTCCTCCGGCTGCACACTCGATCCGCCATCATAGTCCACAAAAAAGATGGCGCATCGACGATGGTGTCTATGAGCTGGAAAGAGCTCGAAACCTACTATCACAGCAGGAAAGCTAGAGACAGAAATGATGACGGCAGTGGCCCTGTCGATACTCAGTGAAACGATATGAAATCGCCGGAAGATCTTCGCCAGAGGTTAGCCCAGCAATGGCAAAAATCAGGTGTTCGCCTCAAGCAGCTTCTCAATCCAGCCGCTTGGCCGTGGGAGCTAAGTATCGGTAGGCCTTCTGCGCGGTGTTTCAATACACGGATATCAGAGCTCCAAAGACACGTGGAAGCATGGCGTGGGGTCAGTATTGGAAGGGTTGAATGGTCGAGCGCCTCATTTAGAAACGGAGCCGAAAAAATCAACTTCCCAAGCAAATGGTGTCTGCGCACCCCGTCTGAGTGGGTGACCGCTACGGGTGATAAATCGATCATCGAGGAGTACGAAGCTCTGGGGTATCTAGTCGAGCACGTGCCCGAACATTTCCATAAATTGCTCATCGCCCGGCGGCTTCTCTGGAAAGAACGGTCGAGCGATGAGGTCATTCAGGCGGCTGTGCTAGCCTCGAAACTGACTCCAGGATGTGCGAAGGGTCAGCCTTTGCGACTGCTCTCGGGATATGGCGTTGACACGAAATTCTTTGAGCGGAACGACGCGCTCTTGAGAAAATTGTTAGACGTCCTTTTCGAGGGGGAAGCATCAGAGCAAAGTTTGTGTGGCTTTCTGGACGCTTATGACGAGACAAACCACTGGGTGCTGGTAGTACCACTCGAGGCCGGGCTTCTGCCGTTCAAGCGACAGAAAGTGACGACTTCAGAGCTTGCTCAGGTGGCATTGCCTGGAGCGCGGCTTCTGGTCGTGGAGAACGAAAAATGCCTTCACCACTTGCTGGATGTGCCTGGAACAGTTGCGATTTTAGGATGTGGCCTAGACTTAGAGTGGCTGGGGTCAACCTGGCATCGCGAGAAGGCAGTTGCTTACTGGGGAGACATGGACACCTGGGGTCTGCAGATGCTCGCACGGGCTCGTGTGAAGCATGGTGAGGTGACATCACTGTTGATGTCCAAAGCCGCCTTTGACAAACATAAGCGTGGCTCGGCCGTAAAAGAGCTTGTACGAGCGCAAGATACGCCTCCACCTGGTCTGACGGACTCTGAAGCCGAGTTGTTCTGCCTATTGGTGAAACGCACGAAGGGGAGGTTAGAGCAAGAATTTATCCCGCAGCAGGACGTACACGAAGCATTACAGGCTTGGGTGACTTCAAGTATCAAATACTATGGCCCGAGCAGTTGTTATTGAAGCATGGTTTCGAAGACATTCTCGTACGCCTAAGAAATGTCAAAAATACAACATTTCTTAATATTTTGAGACGCAGTCAAATCGCAGTTTCCTCGCAAAGGAAAGTGAGCCATATTCTTGGGGCGCTGCCCCGGGTTACTCGCTCACGTCAAAGTACTGCCGCCTTTTCTCCGGTGTGATGTGGGGCTTCCTGTCCGTGGCCCGCGGAAGGCGGCTGCTCACCACTCTCCGGTAGAGCTATGCGAGTAGTACCATCAGCGCTACTCGGAAAGTGGTGTCGTCATTAGTGAGTCATCGCCTAAGCTCCAGGTTTGAGAGTCAAGGAACTGCCGCTATCAAGGCCATAATTCACAGACAGCGCCCTAAGCCGAGGCCAGTTCTTGCAAGCGGAGCGCGCAGGCGAGCAGGGTGAAAGCCCTCCAGGGCCGAGATCCGCATCGCGGGGCGCAGTTTGCGACAGCCATCCGCCGTAGGCGGCACGCCAATCAAGAAAACAAGTCACCCAGCCATTCGGCGGCAAATACAGACTGCTAACAGCAGAAGCATATGATTAAGGGGTAGGACTGTCTCAGTGGAGGTAGTACCCCATGTCCGATCCATTCACCAAACCATACCTAAACCCTCGTACTGGCAATACAAGCTCGGGAGGAGCCGCTAGAGAAGGGCGCATCAAGACGCTGGGAGGCGTTGACGAAATCATCAGCCAAGCCGTAACCAAGGCGCTGATAGCCAATGCGGATCAAGTTCAAACCGTAAGAAAGCCCGGAAAATGAGATTAGCCAGCCATGTTGGGTAAAGTGATCGAGTTCAAACTGCCCGTAAGGCAAAAGAAGCCAACATTTCCTGCTGAAGCGAGCTTGGCGGATTCCATCGTTCGGCAATTTCTTGATGAGGCTGATGCCCCCACTAGAAATACCCACACCCCTGCGCAAATCCTTGCGTTCAACCAAGACGGACAAGGTGGGGCCCTGGAAGTGAAAAGTGAGGTGCAGATACGCCTCACCTCGCCCTTCACCCTAGGGTACTGGCTAGCTTTGTTGCGCGAGCAAGCTTATCTCTCGTCTTAATGGGAAAAGCGCCACAAGGAGTACATCTGTACTCCTTGTGTGCCTATAAGAGTTGATGGGGTAAGCCTGCGAGTCGGAGCTGATCGCGCGCGCGCGAGTCAGGTCAGGTCAGGTCAGGTCAGGTCAGGTCAGGCAGATTCTGCCGTGGTATTTTTACTGAGATGAATTTACTTCTTGAGGTCACTCATCAGGGTCGTCTCGATGCACGCCTGGATTCGAGGCGTTAGGTCACCGCTGAGCTTACAAATCCCCGTTCTCGTGAAGCCCACCTGGCCCGTCAAACCCTTGTAGCGCACCGAGTAAGATCCTGCATCCACGACTGATTGCGACAAACCGAAACCCTCAATGCTCTCGGGATCTATTCCTACCTTGGAGGCGATCTCTACACGTGCAATGGCAGAAATGGAGCTTATGGATCCTGATAGCTTCAACGAATTCAGGGTGATAGCTTGGAATGTTTTGATTGAGTCCCTCACTATCTGGTCAGTGACGAATATTTGCTCGCAGCTAAACCCGAAGCCAAGTATTTTATCCAACCTGTTGAGAAGCTCTTTTGAAGAGCGAGGTGGATCTTCCATCCGAAATATTAGTTGATCAGTACCAAGTATTTTCACCTTTTGACTGCAAATTGACACGACCTCGTCCTGCCTGCTAATACCGTCAAGGCTTATGGTAGTAGCGTAAATTGACGTTCTCCAGATAAACTGGAATGAGCGCTCTGGAACATCAACTATAAATCCCGTATGCAGTGTGGGCTCATACCGACTTCGCGCCAGCCTCTGTAGAAGTTCCTCCACGGAACAAGGAACTCGAACGGCGTACCACTTAAATCTTGAGATCATGCTTGCCTCACTATTTTATAGCTGACATGGCTTTTTTAGCGGACGTCTCAATCGCCTTCGACAGTTCATCGATCTCGGGTTTTAAAGGAGTTCTAGATCGAGGGAATTTTCCATCAATATTTGGATGAACAGACTTTAATAGTACCGAGAATTTATGACAGTCTTTGGGGTCTGCAAAAGATGCCTCAAGCTTATAAATGTCCCCGTTTCCTAGCACCCGCTTGGTCAGCCAGCAAATTTTTATAATGAAGTAAGTATCTGATGACACTAAATCATTAAGAATTCCCGATCTGTTCACGCCGTTTCCGCGGAGCAACACTTTTTCGATATGTGTTTCGTCTTCGTCGCTTGTAAGATCATCTCTATCTTCATCAGATGGCTTCGGTTTGTATACGTAAACATCCGTGACATCCCGCTTGCTAAACCCATCAAGCCCATCGATCAGCTCAATGAAAAACTTCGTTCTTACCTGCGGTGAAGGCTTGTCAAAAAGTGTGACAACAAACTTTTCAATTGGGGTGGGTGCTTGGGTTGTTATATTTGAAACTATCTCGTCGCGAATGTCGTTGGTGAAGTCATTCTGGGGTGAAACTATGCTATATCCACCGTCTGTTTTCGTGAACTCTATTACCGCATCCTTGACAACAAGCTGCGCGAACTCGGATTTTTTGTAATCGAATCTGGAGTATTGAATCGTTAAGCTGAAGTTATCACCGTCTCGTGAGACGTAAGCATTGTCTCCAGACTCGATGATCTCTCGTCTCAAATCTTCGATGGCTGAGCGAACTTTGTTTACGTCCAGTTCGCCCATAAGCTCTACGGTCGTTGAACGTTCCCTGCGAGGGGCTATTCCAATTTTTTCGGAAATGAGCTTGTGATCGTAGTAGTCATGAGTAAGCCGGGAAAAGTAATCAGCTAATATTTCACGGTCGGTAGCTTTAGAAACGATAGTGTTTCTATTTCTGAAAAGAGTAGTTAACGTCTGTGCGTCAACTTTATGTTTCTGTACGAGCGCGTCAAATACGTTTTTGTCAGATGCGAAATACAGCGCAGGGCCAAATTTTCTCTTTTTCATTCTCTCCAACCCATCCATGCAATGTTGTAACCATCTACCATTGATGTGATAGAGGAAATTTTTATTCCGTTTAAAACCTGCTCGCGTATGGGATCGAAACCCCACATTTTCGCGTACTTTGTTTTTGCAAGGTTGAAGTTTGCCGTTACATCTTGATGTGGCGACTTATGGGTGACGCGAATCTGAACCTCTTTGCCGGACTCGAGCATTTGGTAACGGGAAAGACTGTCGAGAAGGTATTCAAACTCTTCGGGAGATGCGCCAGGCCGGTTGTAATATACGACGTAGCCAGCTTGTGAGTTGTTTCCTGACTGTAGATTATAGTGCTGCAGAATAAGGTAGGGACTGGTAAGCGCCTCTACGGTAGCCGGCTGACCCCAGACATCACCCTGCCGGTGTCGCATCACTAGGTCGGGGTAATAGAAGGTATAGTCAGAAGAGATTTTGCGTTGGTGGATTAGACGCATGATGTCGTTTGCTATGCTGTACAAGCGCATCAGATCTTCAGGGCCAAAGAAGTGAAGGCAGACATTAGCCGGAATCGGGATGGAGTCGAAGCCGATATTGTCGATAAGGTCACTAAATGCTTTTTGGTAACCATGGTCGTGATTATGAACAATCAATAGTCCACGAACTTCATGTTCTTCTAATGTATCTATGCCGAAGGTGCTTCTCCAGGATTCAGAAGACTGCGCGCATTCAATGGACATGGCTAGTGCTTTGAAAGCTTCACGAACTTTGGTTTTGGTTATTGATTCTTCTTTGTAGGCTTTCAAATCTGAGTGCAAATAGATGGTTGAGCCGAGGTATGGATCTTCATAGAAAAAAATCACATCGCCAGGATGTTTGTCTTTTTGTTTTTTTGTTGGTGTAAGGTGGTGAGGGCAATGGCAGTTGAAATTTTCATTCCATCGGGGTTTTATTTCCCATTTGAAATAAGAAAATATGTCTTGGACTAGCGCCTCTGCAATTTCGCCAATATTCACTGTTTCCGACATGGTGCATTCCTAGCAAATTTTCGGATTAGCCTCTAGGCTATTGGCCATCATAGCAGCCCGCATCGAATTTGTAGGCCCTATGTGGGCCTTGACCGAGAGCAGTGGTTGTCCGGGTAAGCCCTGTTCGATAAAAACCATTTGAAAGGACATGCTCAGTGAGCGTGTGAAGGTTAGCTAGGTTGGACACCTTGCGAAAGCTGGTGGAGGAGCGTTGCGCGAATGAAACCCACTCGATACGTCGTGCGCTAGTTATAGATCTTGGTGCAGTTATAGAACGGATGATCATCGTTAAGTAAAGAGGTATATGGACGCTTTGATGGCACTGCGCTATGGTCGCCGGCGGGACATGCACCAAGCCGCGTGATGACTTCTGGAAGGGGCGAGCAAGATGATCTACCAATGCAACGGATGCAATCGTGCGACGTTTGAAACGACCTGTCCTTGGTGCGCAAGCTCTGGGCTTTCACCGTCGTCTGAGCTGAGCTCCAGCCACCTGACTCCACTCGACCCGTCTTTCTACCCGGACTTTCAGTACAGGTCGAAAGGTCTCCTAAAAGATTTTTTGGGGAAGAAAAAGGAACAGGCCCAGCTCAACGATCTGCTGAATAACGTCCTCAGGAAGTATTCCGAGCTAAAGCAGCCGTACTTCATTAATTTCATTCACACCACACGCGAAAGCGCCGGGAGTGCTGATGAGCGTGGAGCGCCTGGGCCTAGGATGGATGGCGTCTACTCGGAGCGGGAGCTATTCAGGGAGGTTCTGATCCGCAAGGGATTCGATGAGCTTGAAGAGCTTCCATCTCTACTAGATAAGTTGTTGATGACCACCGCGTTCAACTCGGAATACAACGGTTTCTCTATTGAACTCAGTCGTCATCTCAAGACAAATCTGGCTGATACTTTAAGATCTTGGATAGAGGAAGCAGGTGTCAGTTTCAGAGCTAACCTCGCTTTGTTCTACTACTTCCTGTGGGAGAACGACGTCTCTTTCTCAGGAGTCCAAGTCAACCCTCAAGCCGCCACCACGGCTGGAATCCCACTGCTGCCAATGCAAGCATTTCGCAACGCATTGAGCCTGTGCGAGGAGATTCATTTCGATATTTTGGTGGAGCGCCTGGAGAGCCAGCTTGAGCATTTCAATCCAGACCAGTTCATCACGATGTATCTCGTGGATGCCATGGACGGATTCAAGTTTGAGGATTTTCTTGTCGAGATCTTCCAAACCATTGGCTACGACGTCAAAGAGACCAAAAGAACGGCTGACCAAGGTGCTGATCTGTTCGTGAGCCGGTTCGGCAAAAACATGGTGATCCAAGCGAAAAATTACTCAGGTTCGGTGGGTAATTCCGCTGTGCAGCAGGCCATCTCAGCCAAAGCATTCTACGGTTGCGATGAGGCCATGGTGGTCACTAACTCGTACTTCACCCGGTCTGCAAAAGAATTGGCGAGTACGGCAGCTGTTCGGCTGGTTGATCGCGAAGGGTTGCAAAGGTATCTAGATGACTACAACCAGAAGCTCATCGAGGTCTTTCAGGCTGAGGAAGAAAGTGCATAACGCTGTTCGTGCAGCGTGGTGAAGCGATTGATGTAGAGGATATCCAAGACAGCGGGTGGCCCAGGCCAATGTGCAAGCGGAGCGCGCAGACCAGGTAGGTCGCAGGGCAAGAGGATGGAAGCCCGCAGGGCCATGACCCGTCGAAGACGGGGCGTGGTTTACGACAGCCATCCCCGAAGGGGCATGCCCGAACAACAAAGCATCCGAAGCTTATCGAGCCGCGCGTTGATCGTGCGTGCGAGGCGTTACACCTAAAGCGCAAAGATCATAAGTCTTGCGCAACGCCACCTCGTCGTCAGAGCAGACACTGGAATGTGCAAAGATCGAAGACAAGAAACGTTTACGCTCGCCATTGCTAATCTCAGACCAAACCCTCGGCTGACCTAGAAGATCTGGGACAGCCAGACGATCCAGAAAATACTCTTCTAAGCTATGCAAACGCTGCTGGCCATCGATCAGGATCTCACTGTTCTCGGCCAGAGTCCTGTCTGCACCTGCGGAACCGCTCCATTCGTTCGTGAGATAACTCCCCAGATCTGCACCCGACCAGGCAGCAGTAATGAATCGAGCCTTTTGCCCCACATTCCACACTAAGTGCCGCTGCCAGGACGGAACGGGAATGCCCATTACGAACCGTGTGGCCCAAGGATATTTATCGTGGACAGACGAAGGATCTGCTTGGTACTTCTCCAATCGGCAAGCCAGGACATCAATAGGACACTGGTGAGTTGAGGTCGCCAGAATCCGTTGAGGCATTTGGATTGTGATATCTGAAGCTTCGTCATCGGCGTAGCGCTGAAATATGGGGGACATCGATTTCCTTAGGGGAGGGTGGTGCTACACGCGGGTCGGGGTATTTGAGTGGATGTGATGCCGGCGCCATTCATCAATGGTCGCAATTATCAGTAGGTCGCACTCAGTGGATTTGGTGTCGATCTGTTCGCTGTCTACCAGGGCCTGGGCATATCCCTCCGCCCGGGCCGAAGCTTTGTCAAACTCCGGAAGGGAGTCGGACGATCCGATGTAATTGATCAATCGCTCCCATGCTCTCCGCTGCCGATTGCCTTGGATCGTTTGAGAAAACGCGATGGCGCCAATTAGGCGCTCGATAAAAGCAATCGTCGACTGGTTCAAAGCTGATTTCTCATCATGTACATACAGATGAAAAACGGATGATTTTTGAAAACCTTGAGCACAAACGAAAAATTATTTTGCAATGGCGTGCTGTGAATGGCTTTGTACCATTCCGCTACGCAGATCGGGCAGGGGCGTTACGACCAATGTCAGCATCATTGATGGGACGTAACTGGCTACCGCTTTATCCATGCTACCGGAGCAATTCCCCCTTACGCCGTGCCAGTACTGCACGAACTTTAGCCATTCCTCTTCGCTATAGCCGCCGAAGGCTATACCTCAAGGTGCTGCTTTAGCACGCCACTCTTTCTTCCGCGTGAGCATCTTTAGTTCGTATTCCGAAATGGCGCGTGCCTTACGTTGACAGCAGTATTCCGCTGTCTTTGAACGAGGCAACCCGCTAATCGTGTGCTTACTGATCCAGGCCAAATAGCTCTCTATAGGTGTCAGCGTCTCGGGGAGGAGCTTTCGCTCGGTCATGTTCTTGCCCCGGTGTCCTGACCGTGTCAGGAGATCAGACAGATCGGAATACATTAGGCCAGAGGAGGGGATCAAGATCCCATCACGCCTCGACTGAAGCCGGGGTGCTTCAATGACCTCAGGCCGGTCATTTTCATATGTGGAGGCGGCTTCCGCAGGTAGCACATCCGGTGTGAGCCCAAGCGCCTCTGACTCGAGAACTTCCTTGGCTCCCCGCCAAAAAACATAGTCGGAGCGACCAGAGTAAATTTCGCTCTCGCTCGCGAAGTTCACGGCCATACGACGATGGGCGCTGGCTCCTGTGACGACTGACCATAGCGACTCAATTGCAGCAAAAGTAGTGCTGCCTACCTTTGCATCCAAGAAGATATAGAGAGAGTCCCCGCTCACGTCCATAAGCTTGACTGGCGATAGTGCCCCGAGCTCACATGCGGCCTCCAGGATTTGGAAGATGTCACCACTTACACATAACGGATTGATTACAGCAAAGCGATGCACAGCGGGCTGAGGCAAATCATCAAGGTTTGCATCTTTTGACTGAACACAACCAAAGACCCTGTACACGATGTAGCAGGGAGCGTCTGAGTCGTCAGGGTCAGGTAGGGCACGAGCTAACTTGAGCGAGGATAGATGGCGCATATCTCTTCTCCTGGGTGCTCATCTTAGGGAAGACCACAGCAGGCTTGATGTCAAGACAAAAAGCGCAAGTTTTTGGCTTTTTCTTCAATTAAATCAGTACTCTACGAGCATACCCTTAGGCTTCGCCGTTGATCGACGGGGGATGGCAGCAATGAGAGGATTTTTTTGCGACGGCGGGGGAAAAATTATTTGGTATTCAGATCGCTATGATCACCCAGGTAGCGCAGAAGAATTGCGCTACCTGGCTCACTCTGGCGCTCAGTGAATTATCGGCGTGATGACGTCGGGGATTTGGAGTTCATGACCTCATAGGCTCACTTAGTGACCCCTAAAAGGGACATTAACCTCGCTTTTGAGACTTAATGACCCATCTGAGGGTCATTAACGGATTCCCGTTTTGAGTTCGACAGAGTACCCCTTGGTGCATAGGTGAATTGATGCTGCCATTTGTCGAAGAGTATCAACCAGGCGCGCTTCCCACCGTCGGCCTCTGGGCTAGCCTCGGATTACCTAATCGCGGCTCTAAGCTCCATGAGTGCATTCGCAATGGTTTGCCATTTTCTTTCCTCGAACAGCTTTCCATCAAAGCTGAGATCTAGGTGAGAGTGCTGAGGGAGGGCCTGAGCATGTCTCACTCGACACTGGCGCGGAGAGCTAAAGCTGGGTGTTTCACATGTGCTCAAAGCGATCGTTTGCATTCGCTGACTTCGATCTTAGACGCCGCTTATGAGCTGTTTGAAGGGGATTTTTTGGCAGTGCGAAACTGGATTATCTCACCGGCTCGCGGGCTTGGCAGGAAAGCGCCCCTGCGGAGGCTACGTACCAGAGTTGAAACGCAAGCAGTGCTCGACCTCATCGGTCGGCTAGAACATGGAGTACCCGCATGAGCAGAGCAATGGCCAGTGACCAGTGACCAGTGACCAGCAAGCATTTAGCTCGCAGCGCGGTCGCCTAAGCAGGTCGCTCTCATGTTCTGAGCAACCTGCCATTTTGCTGCTCTCAATTATTTCTTTCTGGGCTTTCCAGCGTCATCACGCTTATCGCGAACTTGCCCGTCTTGATTCCGCGAGCGAGGCTGGACACCACCGCCTGGCTTGGGAACAGTTACATTCGGATTCAAGGGTCGTCTGTCAGTCATGCTGTCGTCCTTGTATGAAACCTGAGCATTGTTGGATTGGCTCAACCACGAACGCATATGCCCCTAGGCGATCTCAGCGTTGATGGCGCCGAAATCCAGCGTAGCAGAGAGTTTCCTTTTGAGACGTTGCCAAGACAGCCAGTGGCGAAAGGTCAGGGGAGGTGATGCCTACGGTTTTCTCACGAAATGCTTAAGCGCATGACGACTCGCAATTACACGCTCGCGTATCTCTTCGGGATCGATCGACATGCCGCCTTCGCGGGTCACACGCAGAGTCTTCAATCCGTTGACTGCGGTGATAAACGCTCTGTCTTGTGCCTGCTCTGACAGTGGTCTCGTGTCTCGCCAAATCCATGTCATGCACCGCCGGAACCATTTCATGCCTTTCTCTGAACGCCGCGATTTATGGAAACATCATCGATGATGAGGGGAGAAATGTCCTGAGCTTTTTGCGGCGCTCGCAATCTTTCCGTGAACAGCTACTGCCAGTGGCCGGGGACTGTGTTTTCTCAGGCTAGATGGAGGAGGGGCGTCCGTCCTGTAGTCCCGTCATCAATCCCCCGTACCTACATACTCCTAGAGCAGCTCTCGCTCGCGATGCCTGATGCTATCCATCAGATGATCGATATTTCGGGCCCCCGCGGCCCGGCTCAATGTCGTGCTTCGACTGATAGCTTGGCGCCTAGCCTAGTGTTCGTATGAGTGGTCGGATCTGCATCCTGCCAGGACGTAATCTTTTCAATCCGCTTCCTGACTCGGAGTCCGAAGCATTGTTGCCGGCGGACAACACCTTGTGACCGGCATCCTGGTGTGTCTGGTTCAGAGGCCTAGGATTCTAGCCTCCACAAGTATTTCACCCTTTCTTCCTAAAGTTTTTCTGCACAACGTCCGTTGTTATTTTTAAGAACAACGTATTGGAGAAATTTGTGGGCAAAACTGAAGTGCAACCAGAAGCATTTTTTTCGGAACGCGAATTTATCTGCTGGCGTGGACGTGAATATGAGGAGCTGTATTCGTGCCAGGTATCCAGAGAGGGGGATCACTATGTCAGTCTAAATTTAGACATCATGCCGATTAGGTTCGCCAACGCCGTCGCACAAGATATCGCACGCTGTCTCTACGATGCTGTCCTCGTCACAGTTGGAAATTTGGCAGGTTTTGTACCGACGCCTGCGGCATGCGACAGCAAGCTTACGAGGACATTTCGAAAAAGAGCGTCTGGTGAGTGGGACTACGCAGCCGAGGGGAGATTCAACTGTCACGAAGAAGAAGATGACGTCTATGTCGTTGAGCCTTGGTCAGGCGAGCACGAAAGGGCTGAAATGGTGACCGTCTACACAATTGAAGATGGAGGAGTAGAACTTGTATTCGACTTCATGGGCTATTCCTTCGGCATGCTCGACGCCGTTTGGCTTGCCAACGCTTTGATGGAGGCAATGGGGAATGAACCGCTGGATGCCTTGGAGACGGCGAGCATGAATAGCAGACCTATGGCAGGCTTCTATCCAGCTGAATTCCGAATGGAGCTATAAGCCACTCTGAGTAATCAGCTGGTTTTTTCGTGATGTCATGCTTTTCGTAGAGGCTTTGTCGGTACGTGCTCTGCGAGCGAAACTTTAAGCCCGAATCAGATACGGCGGAGGAGCTCCTCGAGCTGGCAATGCTCCGCAGGAGTCAGTAGCTCAATAGGATCGGATGCATCTCTTGAGCTGAATTCGTACTTTCGGCCGTCGGGGCTGTAACAGCTATCGCAGTAGTCTAACGCCCCACAGTCGTTGTAGAGCGTTATCACCCAGTCGCCGACGTTAACGGTCATCAGCCCGCAGTAGATCTCATCCCAGCTGGCGTTTGTAATTCTGCGCATGGAGCTTGAAAACGTGGGGGCATCACGCAGCACTACGTAGACCTCCCGAGCTGTGAGCATTTTTTTATCTGACACGGCGTTCCTCTCGGCCTGCGGATCTGAAACACAACAGCCTACTTCACCTTGCTCAGAAATCACTTTTTCCTTTCTTGTGTGACGAGATGCCGAAGCTCTAACCGCGCCGCTATAACTTTGTCCTGAATCTCTATGGGGTCAATGGACATGCCTCCATCTGCGGTGACGGAGAGGGTCTTCTGGTTGTTAACAGCCTTGATGAAGGCTTTTTCTCTGTTTTTTTCCCGCTCCGAACGATCATCCGTAAACCATGCCATAGCGTTACTCCTTCCTCTCTGTCCCAACTTCACATTGCGTAGCTTACGGTGTATCGATTTGCGCAATCGGGGCTCGTATGGCTAGCCCTGCAAACGAACCCCCAGCATCGACATAGCAAACAGGGGAGCATTGGCGGTTGAGTGACGTCCGGCGCCAACCGGGGGGGTAGAGTAGAAAACCTCCAGGTCTCTCGTGCCTAGGCGTCAATCAGTGCGCGATTGATTACCGGAAATCCTTTTACTCTCAATGGAGGGAGCTTGCTGGGCCGCCCGCAAAGCGATTCCGCCGAACGACACGCTAGCATCCACATAGCGCAATGCGGACTTCATATCCTTCCAGCCCACATAGTTCATCAGCCCCTTGATGTCCCACCCGTTGGCGGACGCCCAGGTTGCAAAGCCGCGCCGCATCGAGTGGCTGCTATACAGCTCCGCTGGCAATCCTGCCTCTTTGAAAATGCGGCGGAGCACGGGGATCAGACTATGCGGCTGCATGGCTTTGCCTGACAGATTGCCCCAGCGATCAATCCGCTGGAACACCGGGCCTTTCGCGACCCCGGCAACTGTTATCCAGTTGATGTAGGCCTCCACGGGGCAGAGCATGGCGAGCGCCGGCGTTTGGAACGTCGTTCCTTCATGCTGACGGTCACCCTTTGTGTAGGGCAGGAAGAAGGTAATGCCTTCACCGCTTATGGCTTGGGTGTCCTCCACCGTTAGCCTGGCTAACTCGTCGCCTCGAAAGCCGCGCCAGAACCCGATCAAAATGATCGCCACCGAGCGACGGTGACGTACCAGCGATTTGTAATCTCCGCGTTCAAGGGCGACTGCAGCTTCCCTTTCAAGCCATGTGACCGCTTGCTCCAGGTGCTTCAGCAGTAGCGGGGCGGCCTGTTTAACCTTTGCAGGGTGCACGACCCTGATGCCTTTGATCATTTGGCGAACGTCAGGCGTCTTGGTCGGATCAGGGAAACCCTGAGTTATGTGCCATTGCGCAAGAGCTGCCAGACGCTGCTTCAGCGTATTGATGGAGAGCTTGTCGGCGTACTCCGCCAGATAGCGAACGACGCCCACGCCGGTCGTGGGCAGGTATCCGCCCCAAGTCACCTCGAAGTGCTCGATCGCCGCCCGGTAGCTTTTCCGGGTGTTCTCCCTGGTGCCGGCGCTGAGGTACCGATCTGCCTTTTCCATCGTACTTTGCCTTCAAAATCGGAACGTTTGCGCCTGCATACGCATCTAGGAGGATTTCCGGGCGCCACAATGAGTCAAGAAGCCATAAAGCACTATTATGGGCTTCTAGAAAATCAAGATCAAACAGCGTAAACTTTCAATTCAGTGTTATGTATTTACATGACATGTAATACAGTACTAAATCGTAGGAGACCCCATGGCCCGAGGCGGAATCAATAAAGCTGTTGTGCAAGAAGCACGTCAGGCGCTGCTGGCCAGGGGAGTCAACCCCAGCATCGATGCAGTGCGCGTAGAGCTCGGAAATACGGGCTCCAAGACAACAATTTCTCGGTACCTGAAAGAGCTTGAGCCCTCCAGTCCAGAGCCCGTGGCATCACGTGAACGTATGGGCGAAACGCTCAACGGCATGCTGCAAACGCTGCTGGATCAGCTTATGGAGGAGGGCCAGGAAGTAATCTCCCAGGCGACCGCAGCTTTTGACCTGCAGCGGGCCGCGCTGGAAAACCAGATCATCGAGCTCAGATCGGAGCTGGCTACCGCACAACGTAATTCGGCCACCCAACAGGTCGCGATAGAGACGCAGAACGCTGAACTTGCGACCACCCAGTCCTCACTTCAGGCTGAGCTGACCCGTAACGCGGGCCTCAGTCAGCGCTGCACCGACCTTGAGTCGCTGGTTGCTGAAAAGGACAAACACATCCAATCGCTGGAGGAAAAGCACGTCCAGGCCCGTGGAGCGCTCGAGCACTATCGAGAGGCAGCGAAGGAACAGCGAGATCAGGATCAACGCAAGCACGAGTCTCAACTGCATGAGATGCAAGTTGAACAGCGCAAGCTGCGGGAGACCATCGCGGTGAAACAGGACGATTTGACGCGACTGAATCGTGACAATGAACGCCTGCTCGGTGAAGCCAGGCAGCAAACCAAAGCCCTGCACACTCAGGAGGCCTTGGTTCAGTCTCTCAACACCCAAATTCAGGCGCTACGCCACGGTGACGCCAAGTCCGCTGGGGTGGCTGAGCACCTTATGGAGCAGATCTCAACTCTGCGCGAAGAGGTCAAGGCATTCCACCAGGCCGCCGTTGTAGCCGATCTGCGCGAGCAAGAAACCGCAGTGCTGTTGGCGACTCTACAGAAAGAGAATGAGCAACTGCGGCAGGCTAGGGTTGATGAGCCAGGCCTGGAGGAGGGTAGCAATGCCTCTTCAGGAGTAGAGGATAAGCAAATCGCCGGGCACGCCAAACCTTCGAAATGACCGAGGAGATGAAGCATGGATCAGATCACAGGAAATCCACGTAGCCATGATGAAGGCACCTCAGGTTGGAAATTCGCTCATCAGCGTCTATCCCAAATGCTCGCGGAAAAGGTTGAGTCATTCGGCCCTCTAGCTCCGATTATGAAGCTGGATGCTGCCGGCACTAGATATCAATGGCCGCCCGCCTCATCGTCAGATAGAAAGGCCGTAAGAGCCTCAGAGAACATGCCCCTCTTATCGGTTTGAAAGGCGTCCTGGACACCGACCTTCGCCTTCTGTGGGTTGTGCAAGCAGAACGACAGCGGGCCCACTAGCACCTTTCAATGACCTCTAATCCACACTCCGATATGGTATCGACGTACTCCCGAGCAAGTGAGCGCGTGTTCAGTCTGAGATTGAGGGCGGGTCAATGGCTTGCATCGGAGCGTTCACCCTAGGGAGTGAGGGTTTCGCGCCTCACTCCTTGAGCGCTACGGAGAGTGATTCACTCCACTGCCCGTCAGCGGGTCACCTCCCCCTTGAGAGCCACTCCCTCAGGCACCAAAGCAGGTCGCTGCATGTCCTCTCACCTCGATCAGTCCAGAACCTCCTTCAGAACCAACGCAGCCCCTTTGGCTAGTCCACCTATCGATACCTGACCCTTGGGCGTCCATGGAAGGTTTTCGGTGGGATTGATGTAGATACGCAGCTCAGTTTCGTATCCCTCTTCCAACCCCGAAATGATCACCAAATAGAACTTGGTTTTGCTCTCTTCTGCACGGCGGAACTCGGTCTCAGTGAGCGTGATTTCCGCGGGAGCCCCGCGGGCGAACGACTTCATCTCAATGAATGTGGCCTTATCCAGAGCGCCGTCGGCGCCGATCCCTCGGTAGGCCTGTAGGTCAACCAGAACAGCATCATCCCGCCGCAGCGAAGCTTCGAGGTAAGCCCAAGCCTTGAGCTGCAATTCTGCGGAAGAGTACTGCTTGTATGCGCTTTCTGGCACCGAGGTCGAAGATGACCGTTTAGGCGTGAGCGGCTGATTTATAAGCGGGCCAGTCTTGCGCGGCTGCGGCCCCTTAAAAGTCAGATCGCATCCGTCAACGACATCAACAGTAAATTGGAACTCGGGAGGCAGCGCCTTCAGCTTGCGTGTCTGGATGGGGCGCTCAGGATTGTCTGTGGCAGCCGTCACCCCAGCATCCCGCTTGATTACTCGCTTGCGATTATTTCCACCCAAACGTTCCTGTTCGGCGATCAACGCATCAAGACTGGTTTCCACAGTTTCAGTAGCGAGACTGATGTCAGGGATGTACTCGCAGTCTTCGCTGGTAGCCCAGGCGGACACCCACGCTAGCGCGATTTCTCGCGTACACGTGCCATCGCCCAGACCCGCAATGGCGATGCCGCCATACTCGCTTCTGCCAATAAATTTCTCGTCATCGAAATGCACAGCAAGAGCGGGCAGATCGGAGTAGGCGTGAAGCTGCATTGGAATTTGCCGCAAGCCTCTGGGTGCTGCGTTGACGATCAGCTGTCCCGGCAGATGCAGATTTACGCTGGCGTTGTCGAACCGAGTCCATGGCTCCATTGCCTTGTACGAGCGTTCATCATCTCTCGCAAGGTCAGCCTTGAGCATGCGAAGTGCGGTGTGAAAACGAAAGTGCAGCTCGTCGGTAGTCGCGTTCGTTCTCACAGGAGCGGCTGCAGCGAATGGAAGCCTCTCCAGACCTGCGGCGTTAACGAATCGGGGAATGGTGTCAACCGCGCAGGGTGGCACCCACAAGGCGATCTTGTCGGACTTGAGATTTGAGTAGTGCGAATAATACAGTGGGCGCTTTGTCGTCCAGGTATCGCCTGAGCGCAAAGGCAGGAGGCTCAGGCTTCGTCGATCCGCGGCAGTCGCCTTGTCCAGATGCCTATCCATGTGCCTATAGATGTCGAGCAACAATGCATCGTGCTCACGCTCATACGCTGTTTTAGCCAGGCATTCCAGCTCTCTGATACAGCTTTTCAAGTCAGGCTGAGTGATGCCCAGCGCGTTCCACAAAGGGGTGAGGCTGCGGTCATACAGAACGAAAGGTTGCCTGCCGTGAAAGATGTCTTTGCCGGCAAAGACAGCTCGCATACTGAACCATTCCTTGCTGCCTTTGGAAGTCGTAATGCACGGGGCAATGAGCCCTTTGTACGATCGCGCAATGCCGAATTTTCCACGCAGACTCAAGGCCTGCATGTCGCCGATCATCGTTTCAGGAGCAACGGCGGAGGTGCTCTGGGGGCAATGGCCAGCCAGAGCCTTGTATAACCTCATTAGACTGAGATCGTCAGATGACGACGTTTGCCGAGCACGCTCTAGGGCCGCCACTAGCTGTGAAACGGGCGGATTAACGCGCATCCCCAGCGCGCGAGCAAATTCGCTGTTGGCGTCTGCTTCTGTCAAGCCGCTGGCGAAATCCGTGTGATGGTCGTACATCGCGAGCGTGACCTTCGTCTCGACAATGAGGCTGGTAGGCTTACAAGGTGTACCTGCGTAGTTCGGATACCACGCATTGTCAATTAACCTCGCGAGCCACGTGGTGGGTACCGGTGAGCTATCGCTTCTGCCGCTTTCTCGGTAGGCGAAGGTTCTGCTGTAGGGTTCGAAGGAGGCCCAGTCGCTATCTATACAACGGAACACCTCTATCGCTCTCTCAACCGCTGAGGGGCCGGAAGCTCCCAAGGTCGTACGAGATTTTCGACCCTTGCGCGATACCGGCAGGGGCGGGCTCTGTCGAATGTTACGGATGACGGCATCAAGATCGGGCGAGACGAAATCTCGTCGTAACCCTCCGCGTGCTCGGCCCAGGTAGCGACGAGCTGCAAACTGAGAGGGGAGTACAATGTGCGCGGAGTCGGTGTTGGCCTCAACAAGGCGAGGTGAAATCTCAGCGCCAAGCAATGATAGAAAACGCTTCACGCCTCGCTTCCGACTTGTTGTAGCAACCTCATTTTGAGTTGTTCGTTGGTCTGCTCTGCTGGTTTTAAAAACCTCGGCGTAGTTCGCCGATGCCCAAAGCAGCTCCGGCGTATTGCCCGCGGCTTTCGACCAGGCGTCTTGCGAGTCGGCGATGGATGCCGGCAAGTACACGTTGGTGGGCGAGGCAAGCACCTTCGTCGTAGTTGTTCGACCATCATCGAGCACGACATAGCTAAACGCGTCAATTAGCAGGGCTGCTCCAACCTCATGGCCCAAGTCGGTATTCTTTGTGTCGACGTGCTCAAACAGGTCACGCAGATCCAGAAGATCTTGTTTGTCTGCTGCAATGGGGCCTTCTGCGAAGCGCCTGGCGAAGGCTTCAAGGACATCCAGCGCGGCTACCTCTGCCTTGTAGTTGGCGCTCTCTGATAGCCATTCTACAAGTGGTGCATAAGGCGTAGAGAGCAGAAGAGGGTGGACAACATGCGTCAGCTGATGGCGAGCGGCAAGGTCAATCGAGGGGGGCTGGCCTGTTAGCCAGGAATCGGCTTCGTAGTCACATCTAGCCTGTGTTCGCTGGCCGCTTGCAAGCGGCACCCATTTGGTGTCGAGCAGCGGATAGTCATCATCCAGATCGAGACACCTCATGGCCATGTCCAAGAACCATGCTGGAGGCTTTCGCTCGAATCCGTCCTGGTCACAGTGTTCGAACACATCCCCGAGCTCTAACGCATGTGAGACGGACAGTGCTTCCAAAACCACCCGCCAACGCCCGTTATCATCTCGCATCCACTCGGGCAACATTGGCCACCCGCTCACCGCGAGGTGGTCGGCTTCCGTAAGCATCCCGTCGATCGACACATCGCAGTACGAAATCTGGCTCAAAGCGTAGCGACCATCGATCAGGGTCGAGCAAGCTTTGAAGGCATCTATCGCTTTGGCCCATTGTTCACTGAACAATTTGTTGAGCCATTCGGAACTGCTGTCTGTCTTGGCCCCAATAGGGACTGCTAACCAAGCAAGCGTATTGCGTTGCTGCGCCAAGTGGATGGCCAGCTCACCGAGAAACTGCCCTGACGCTTCCGTCAGCCACTGATTCCAACCGCCATGGATCATGTCCTCTCGGGAAGTAGACGGGTCGAACTGAGCGTCCAGGGAGAATGCAGCATTGGTGTGAATCTTGGTGGGCAGCGCTACATGGAGCCGTCCTCGAGCATTACCCTCTGCCGGCATCGCAATACCGATTGGGGTGTAATCGCCTGTCGCTTTTGCAGCGCGTGCTTTCCCGGTTGGAACCTTTACTTCACAAACGAAGCGCTCCCAAAGGGCGTTGTCCACCAAGAAGGTCGAGTGGGTGACACGGCTCTGGTGCTTGGCTAACGCCAGGTTAAAGTGGCAAGCGGGTAGCGTCTGCTGGATCGCCAAATGCTTTAGTGAAACGCGCTCGTCCAAGTCGAGTAAGGTAATGGCGCGTACGTTGTCCAGGAAGATCAGGTCGCTGGGTGCCCATTCATCAAACCAGGCTTCCAGGGAATCAAGGTCATAGTCCGGATAGAGATCGACGCTGATCATTGTCTGGTTGGCGTGGGGGTCGTAGAAATCGTCAATAGGCATGGCTTCTTCCACCATTGCCACATGGTCATCGCGTGAGCCGAAATGGAAGGGCGCGCTGTGGACTGTAAGATTTTCGCCCAGCTGGGTGAGGGTCTTTAGGCCGATGCCAAACCGTCCCTTCAACTCCGCTGATTTCTGCTTGGTGGAATAGAATGGATAGATCATCGGCAGCACGTGGGGCAACTCAACAGGCAATCCGTTGTGAACGATGACCAACTGTTTGTTGCCCTGGACGGTCTGCACAGCAAACTGCACGGAGGTGGCGTTCAGATCATCAGCGTTCTGGATAACCTCACGAAGCCCTTGGTAAGGGTCGGTGTTCAACCGTTTGGCGCCCTGACTTCCCCCCTTGAGGAGCGTGCTCAGGATCTCGGGCTGCTCACGCTGAAGTTTGACAAACTCGGTGAGCGCCGCGTTTGCATACGCTTTGCTACGCAGCGTTGGCTCGTTAAACGTGGAGGCTGAATTGAAGCAGGCTGTAGCGTGTAAGCGTCCGAGTTGCTCGTCCATGATGAACTACCCCCATGCAGGCATTTTGAGATCGGCCGATCATAGACGGGCTGTGGGTCGAGTTCCATTCCTGCTACAGGCCATGCAGCTTCCGAAGGATGAAAGTCTGTCCAGTCGTGCCGATAAAATCCTTCTAGGACACGGACACGCGCATCGATGCCCAGTACTACTGAAAACGGACTTTCTAAGGTTCGGGGATATCGGTGTCGCGGATGAGCCCGCAGCCAATCCGGTGAGACTCTTGCGGTAGCTCGGCAAGCTGCTGCAAGTCGATCTGGCATTCACTCAAGGGGGCTCTCTCATCGAGTCGCTCAAGGCATCCAGGCGCTGCAAAATCTCCAAGGCGGTTGATCGCTGAGCTGCACTTCGGAGAGCTGCCACAGTGCCTGTCTTCGATTACGCTCTCGTAGCCAATTTTCGTTCACGCCATCTTGCGCGGAGTACAAATGTGCCCTCATTACTCAAAGCCTTTAGCCTACCATTCACCGAATGGCTTAGCCGTGCTTGAACGTGTGAATCTAGGCGGCGTAATCCATGCGTAGCTCAGGTGGCAATCGAGGCAAATTACGAGCAGCCTTCTCCAGCTCATCGGGCTGTGAAAGCGGCTAGTGACCCAAGTCACCAAGGGCATTCTGCCGCGCTCGCATCTACCCATCTGTGCTTCAAGCAGATCAGCTATCTCGCCGATGGTCTCCAGGCTCTTATCTAGCTCGTCGATTAGGCTCATGCTGCTCCCTCTCCATTCAAGTCTTCGTGCCCGCTAGTATTGCTCAAGTGTCTCAAGATTCCGGGGCAGGTTCGGAGAAAGCATCATCCCACGGGTGGCTCAAGTGGTCACGGCGGTTCCTGACCGCGCGCACGATCTTTTTGAGCGCACGCATTCCCAAGCTGGCTGCATCGACAGAGCAACCTGCGACGAAGATCCGGGATCGTGGTTGGCGAGAGCAGGGCCGGCAATCCCGGTGCTATCATCGACATCTGGAGGTTTCGACCATGCTAATGGACAAGCCCCTGCCTAATCGCCAATCGCAGTATGACGGGCATACGAATGAAGCCCTCAATGTTTTCCAAGGCAGATCTATGGCTATTGAATTAAGTGAAGAAGAAATGCGAAAGGCACTCTTCGGATCCAGTGTGGATCCGGTGACGACCAAGGCAGCAGCACCATCAGTTGATACAGCACCGATCCAAGCAACTCCAAGCCCAGCAACCCGCCCCAAGAAAATTACTGGCTACCATACGTCCAAGCTTCGTGTGACCTTACATGTATCTAAGGTGTATGACGGTGAGGTCAACGTCTTTGTTCACGACTCGAGCAGCCTGAGCAAGCTGGTAGCCGAGCAGGAGGCAAAGGCCGCGGCGAAGAAGCAAAAATACAAATACTTGGAATTGGTATCTGTTGTGTCAACTTCGAAGTAGCCCAACGATCAACAAAGGGGGAGGCGATTTTCGCCCAGTGGCTCGCGCTAGGTCGCCAGAAAAAACAATTGACTGAGTTCGCCCGCACCGCACGGGGAGACCAAGACGGCCAACCAGAATACGGTAATAAGCTTGCGCAGCTTTTAAGTGGTTTTTTGCAGGTAACCTGCCAGTCAGGCTCCGCGCCCTGACCAGCGTTGTGGTATGAACAGTGACCGTGCGGGCTTCGTCTATGCTGGCTCCGTAGAAAGCTCGCGAATTCCGAGCAGCGCAGTCGCTTCTGATGTATCGGCCTCCAAGTAGTTCGGTACTAAACCGGAAAACTCTGGAGCGCCATCAAGTACAAAGCCGTCCCCGAACATTATTGGGGGGCGCTTAGGAAGCCTATTGAGCGTCAGCGCCAAGGTTTTCTGCTCCATGAGCCATTGATTATTTTCGATCAATGCAGGGATAGCGGCTCGAAAGTATTCTGGGCCTTGGATGGCATTTATCTGAGCCACAAAATGCATGTGGCTGCGCTCGAAAAATTCCGCTCGGCGTTTTTTCCAAAAGGGCACCAGGTCAAAGATTAGGTCATCACTGTAAGCAAGCGCCTCAGAGTGCGAACGTCTGCCTAGTTCCGCCACAGCATTGTGAATCAGAGCAGCTTCGGGATTGATTGCCGACATCGCGCGCATTTGATCAGCGGCAGAAACTCCCCAGCCGTATTGGCGACCTTTCAGGCCATCTTCCACCCGCCGACAGCTCTCTTTAAGCATCTGTTGCGGCATGTTGAGTAGCAGAGTGCAAAGCCCCGCAGCGAGCGTTATTCCATGTGTACCCTCTCGTTGGCGCGCGGCGATCGAGATCGCATGAATGATGGCATGGTATTCAGGCAGAGTTGGATCTTGGAGAAACTGAATGGTCGCTGCTTCAGCGTTGCCACGCGCATCTCGTGGCATGCCTTCTTGATGGAACAGGGGCATGACATCCCTCTGCTCCTGGTAGTAGGCGCAGGTTTCGAGCATGCTGCCCAAGTAAACCGGCGACTTGAACAGAATACGATTACTCGCGCGCGCGCTGTTGCCAGAGAAGCAAAGCGAGATATGTTCAATCGGCTCGTGGAAACTCGGTTTGCTTATGGAAAAATCGACCTGCCAAGGGTAACGAGCCGCACCGTCGTCCTGCTCATACCGCTCGATGAAATGACTGAGCGTTATGTCCTGCTTGAGCGGCTTGATTGCGGCGCTCGAGGCGCTTGGGTCTGCCATCAGCCGAAAGACCTCCTGAAGCGTCTTCAGGCCTCTGATCGAGCAGTTCATATCTACCCAATGACGCAACTCATGCGCCAACGGGGCTAGAACCTTGTGGGCGCCATCGACCAGCAACAACCCAGCGTTCCACTCTGGGTTGTAAACCGCATTCGCAAGGTTCAGGAGATCAGGCTGTTCGGCTCGTTTCAGCACGATGGTTTGCGTGAAATGATCGTAATACGCAAGGCTGCTTTTTTTGAGGTTGATGCCAGGCATTTGACGAGTCCTTAGGCCAATGCGGGAGGAGGGGCACGAATGTTAAACCGAAAGCTGCTAGTTCGAGTTATCAATGTTGCTGCGTCGAGCATTCACTCCTTCAGGCTTTCCTAAGCCGATGAAGCATGGCATCGAGGGCAACAGCGAATGGATGGTGGCTAGGTATGTAGGGATGTTGGTGGACTACCCACTGGGAATGGCTCATACGGTACTGAGTAAACTAACGAGCTGTGCATGTTCCCAGGCACTTAGAAGCTCCACTGGGTCGGTACCGTATCGTTGAAAAGAATCGTAGATATAGGCCCGGCCATCTGGGCTATAGCAGCTGTCGCAATAGTTGAGCGTGTCGCAATCGTTGTAAAGCGTGGTCACCCTCCCATTCACCTCTAGGTTCTCAGTCCGCAGTAAATTTCAGTCCAAGATTGGCTGCCGAGTCGGCGCATGGTGCGCAGGCCCAAAGCGATGTCACGCAATACCTGGCAAGCCTCACGGGCCGTAAGGGGGTTAAGGGACAAAACGGGGGCGCCTGTGCAAATCGGTCTCGAACTCATGGGATATGAAACCTTGCATGGGAGGCATGCCGCGCTGCCGTCAATGATGGCCTCGTTACGAACCGTCATGACTGCAAGCTGCTCGTTGAGGAACTTGCCCGGACAGCGTTCGGTTTGCGCTGACTATCGGACGTTATTCTCTAGGTTGGGCATGTTCAAGCGATATAGCGTCTCACGTCTTGGAGCGGGAGTGCGGCCCCAGCCTTTATTGTTCATTATTTTTAGGGGGAGAGCGCTAAGTTAGATTTCAAAGGCAGTAAGTAACTTTCCGCTACCAATGCACTGGTGAGGCTTCGTTTAGTAGTGGTCGACGTTGACGGAACGCCGAGTAGCAACCGCACCAGGTCAAAAGCCAGAAACGGTGGCTACTAGCTTTGAGGCACTGTCGACTACTCAGTCACCGTTAATTGGCTTCTACCTGGCCACGGACTTTCTGAGGCTGTAACGCCATCAGGAGTTGGCGCGAGTGACCATATACGCGCTTCGATCCCGTCGTTTTGCAGCTTACGCATGAAGTAACGGGCTTGAAGGGCATCATGGGTTGCAATTACAACCTGAAAGCCATGATCGACTATGTAATCACGAAGCACATCGAAGACTGACGCTGCATGCACAAGGTCATGATGCTGGGTTGGGTCATCCAGAAGCAGGCCGCGCCAAGAAGACCACTGATGATCCAGCGCCATTGACAGCAGGAAGGTCAGCTGCAAATCCGTCAGTTGAGCTTCACTGGCTATCGCTGGCACCGGAACCAGTTCACCATGGAGCGGCACCGACACTTCAGCACGCTCCTTTCGATAGAGGCTGCGGAAATCAAGGTTTGTCCCGGTAAACCGCGGTTCTCTGACCACTCGCTTCAAGAGCGCCTGCCACCGGGGTACGACGGCTAGGACATGTTTTTGGACGTTAGCGATTTCGGTTGATAGGTGCTGATTGAGAGTGTCCATCGCATCAGAAAGAAGTGATAGACGCCTCTGATCCCATTGTTCTTTCTCCACCCGCTGACGAAGATTAGCGGTGAACTCATCTTCCGAGAGCTCGCCGCGCCGACGATCTAACAGACCTTGAGCCAAGCGCGCCTGTTCCAATTTGCTCCAGGCACCGATCTCGATTTGGATAGTTTGAAGTGTTTCTGAGTGTCGAGTTAGCTCGCTGACGGATGACTGCAACTGAGCCTCATAGCTGCTCGCAACCTCTGCAAGGGGATCGCCAGCGAACGACAGCTGGCGCCAAGAAGCTCGGACAGTAGCGAGGCGAGCCTGGGCGTCGGACAGCTGGGTTTCCAGCTCAGATACTCTATTTGTCAACTCAGCCAGCTGAGTCTGCTGGCGATCCAGAACGGATTGCTCGGCCGCCACTCTGGCGTTCAGGTCAGTGATCTGTTTGGTATTTTGGTTTTGCGCCAGTGACAGCTCCTCTAGGGTTTTTACTGGCGGGACGTCTGCTGTGATTGCGGCCAACGCCGCGGTCGCTTGCTCGAGCCTACTGCTGGCCTCTGATCGGCCTACTCGGGCTGCGTCCAATGCACGGACGGCGGAATCGTAGGCGTTTTTTGTCTGATCAACGACTTCCAGGGCGGGGGCGAGCGCAAGATTGCTCTGCTTAATGTCGAGTTGAAGCTTGGCTGAAGCATTTGCATCTTCGCGAAGTCGAATCGACTCTTTCGCAAGAGGTACTGTATCTGCGCCGAGCAGAGCGTTGTTCTTAAGATCGTCGACGTCCGTCAGCATACCCGCCCGCCGGTGTTCCAACTCGACAATTGTGCTTTTGCAGGCTCTCAGCTCTGCTTCGGCGCTCTCTACCGCCTCTGTGCATTCACGCAACGCATCGGTGGACTTCTTGAGGCGTCGCTCAGCCTCGACGACATTTGGGTCTATCGCCTCCAAAGCTTTGGCGACACGCTCATGAAGGATTACTGCGCCGTGTTCTTCGCCACAGAGGGGACAATCACCGCGATCGGCAGGCAAATGGGTTGCGATGGTTGCAACGGCTTGCCGGATTGAATCAGCGGCCGAAGTCAAAGCCTGGTGCTGGCTCTTCGCAGTGAGTTCTTCAGCTTCCGCGGCCACCCTCGACGTAACCGCGATACGAAGCTTTTCTTGAAGGATACTCTCTCGTGCCTCCTCAGCACTGATGGCACCCGTAACCGCTGCAACGTCCTGAAGAGTCTGTTCCCAACGTACAAGGAGTTCCCGAGCGGTTAGGAGGTCAGCATCTATCAACAGCAACGCGTTTCGTTGCTTGTTAATAAGCTCATGCTGGACGCCGAGTTGCTGATTGCCTTCATTTTCGGTACGCAAGGTGGATGCCAGAGTCTCAGCGCTGGCCAGAATCTTGTCAGCGGTCTCCAGTACCTGCTTGCGCTGATCGACCGCTTCCTTGGCCTGGCTCTCGTTCACGTGCCGGTTGAGCTGCTGAGAAATAGCATCACGCTCACCTTGCGCAGTGACCAATTCTTGTTGAAATTGCTCATGACTGGTAGCGACTAGGATGCGATCTTGTTTCTTCTCTGCAAGCTGCTGCTTAGCAGCGATCAGATCGTTACCAAGCTGCTCTGAACGTGCCTGTTCAGAAACGAATCGACCGATGAGCCCGTCGACCTCAGCGAGCGCTGTGATCTGATCTCGAAGGCGGTTAAGTTTGGCTTGTACCAATTGCTCAAGTGCGTCGTGCACCGTTTCCAAGCCGTCTTGGCCCAGTGGCGGCACGAGTAGGCCAGCGGGCAACTGCTCGAAGCTCTTCGCCTGGCGTGCGATATCCGAAATGGATTCTGCGATGTTTTCTTTGCTACGAAGCGCGCCTTGAGACTGAGAGGCTGCAAGATCCCGCTCAAGCGTAAGGCTTTGCCATTCACTAAATTCTGCTTCGAGTGCCTCGAGTGAGCTCTTGGCTTGTTTCAGTTGCTCAGTGAGCGCGCGGCGAATGCCGCCGAGAGCAGAACTAACCTGGGTGCCATCCTTGCCAATTGGCAACCGGGCTAACTGCGAGCCTGCAATTTTTGGGTCTGCTTTTACCAGCCATTCCCCTTCACGCTGATCCAGCAGGTGCGTAAGCCTCAGCAGAAACGGAATGTCTTCAGGGTTTGTGTCTGGAAAGAGAGGGCTTAGGTCGCCCGTTCTTTCAACGTCACCAATGTTGCTGACCTGAGCAGAGGCTTGCACCTCACCGAAATCCAGGCTCACTCGAGCCATGGTTTGAGTGTCTCGAATTATTGGGGAAAGATTGTCGCCGAGTCGGGAGATCTTGCCAGTGAGACCGAACTCTATGGCTTCGAAGATTGCCGTCTTTCCGGTGCCATTGGGCGCGAGGAGAATGGTTGCACCGCGGCTAAGCTCAATCGTGGTATCGGCGCCGAACCTGCGGATGTTGGAAAGCGTAATGGACTTCAGCTGTTTCATTGGGAGTCCTCTACACCAAACGCTTCAACCTTCAGGGCTTCTGCGATATCACCGCCTGATTTTCCAGATAACAATAATTCTCGCCATGTTTCGAGGTGTGGCACCACCCAGGAATGCGACAGCCCCAGTGAGCCCAGGGACGCTAGCAGTGGATCACTGATGTTGTCTGAGCTACCGGCGGGCGAAAGGGTCGCCAAGAAACTACGGTCTAGAAAGGAACCTACATCTTCCTGCTCTCTGACCACTACCTTTCTGCAGAAGCGATCATCCGTTTCTAGACGAGCTGCGTCCTCTGATGCGATACCTTCGATAAGCATGAACATATAAAGGTCGGCTGTTTGGGGCTCCGCAAGCATGTCACGGACATCCGCTGCCCACCGAAACGCATCTAGAATTTTTGCCTGATCGTAAGTAAAAGCTGCAATCAACACGGTTCGCCAGCCCGCACCTTCCTGACTGATCCGCTTGAGCTGCACCGTAGTAGAGTCGATCGCAATCGACGGCAACTCCAGTTCAAACGTATCGGACAAGGAAACTTCATAGCGACCTTCGGCCCGCGTCGAGATGGCTGCAACCATCTCCGGTATTGTTAGCATTTCAAAGTCCTTTCGCGTTCGTCTCGATGGCTGACTCGCGGGCGAGTAGTCGATCTTGCCATTGCTTAGTGAAGTGTTGTCGCACAGAGGCCAGGCTCCCCCTACGCAGATGATTAAACGCCCCAGACCGGGTGACGAGCAGATTCGGCTGGCGTTCGGCCGCCATGCTGGTAGCCGCCTCAGCGTCGTCAGCCATCCCTATGTTCAATAGCTCTGAGGGAGAGGCGCTCACGCCTGATAGGATTACGACAGGGGGAGGGGAAGGGCCGATAACCGTCATCAACGGATCGTCAGATAACTCCCTGACTTCCGGAGCGCTGCCTGCGGGGCCTGACCAATACTTGAGTGCGATGCTCTGTACCGCCCCACAATTCGGGAACGATTGCCAGTTTGTGCCAATTCCACCGACACCCACCGAAACCAACAACAGAACCTCAACTGCGCTGACCAGCAAGTCAACGGTGCGGGGGCCGAGGCGAAGAGCATGCTTGGCGTTTTTCCCTTCTGTTGGCGGGTACAGAAGCTGTTCCAGAAACGTGCGGCGGCTCTTTGGATCCGTCGCGAATCCGTCCAACCATTCCAGCCAAACCGCTTCCATCGCGTCAGCGAGGGCCAGATCAGTAATCGCTGCAAGCTTTTCAGAGACACCTCGTATGAGACGTTGCCATACGAGATCGTCCATGGCGCTTGCGAGCGCTTCAGCTTCAGCCCGGGCTGCGCTTTGTGTCTTGAATTCATGATCCAACTCGCAAGCAAGCCGCTCAGGGTTTTCGAGCCAAGGGAGGTTGTTCAGGTCGCTCTCCGTGGAACCGAAAGTGTGCCCGACCTCATGACCGACGCTACCGCGCCACGCTGGCAAGCCTAACATTAGGCTCTGACTGCCATTAGGCAGGTGCAAAGCCATGCGCAGTATCGCAGATGGAAGAGTGAGATTTGCTCCGATGGAGGGCGTGTATGGGGCGTATATTCTGAGCTTACGGCTCCCAGGTTCGCTGCTCCACATGTGCTCCACAACCCCATGCGCAGAGCAGGAAGCCCTACCACCAAGATCGTGGGTACCAGCGAACGACCATGACCTGCCGGCAGGTAAAACTTCTTCGTCTAATAGATACTGTGCCCAAGTTTCGATATCTGGGCGAAGCTCGTCTTTAAGCTCTTTCAGTACCGCATGGCATCCTAGGGTTGAAACGTGGGAGGTGCCCCAGGTGATGTACGTTAGCAGCCGTTTAAGAGCACGTTCAGGATTGGTGAAATGCCGGCTTAGAGTTTCAGCGCAACGTTGTTCCAAAGTAGCGTCGTTGCCCACGCAGACTATGGTGACTCGACAAAGTACGTCCCTGATCTGGGCCCAATCTGCGAAGCCACACCAGGTCGTCAGCCACGTGTAGGCCCTAACTGTAGGGCCATCCTTGCTGCTAGCTAGATCAATGAGATTGACTCCGTCTTGGCGGAATAGTTTGCATAAAGCATCGACATGGTCGACAGTCAGATCAGCCTTTACCTTCATGCTAGAGCCCACGAGGGTCAACTTGAATTGGCGATCGGGTAGGGCGTCGAATGTTCCTTGGCTGGCATGCTTCGCTAGGCTAGCGAACGCTGAATCCAGGACAGAGTTTTCCTGTGGTGGTTTTTTGGGCTTGAGAGGTGCATTCAAAGGGGGCGGGTTAGGGCCAGGTAAGGGCTGTAATGTCGTTTTCGCAGATCCGCTCTTTACCTGCTTGGCCCTGTACTTTGCCTTGTCAAAATCTTTGGTGCAGAAATCACTGGCTTGGCGTTTGACTTGCAAATGCTCGAAGGAGGTTTGAGAGTGCTGGATCACGACGTCATCCCACTCCTCGATACCGCCCTGTTCGGCTCCGATCGCCAGTGGAGCGAGCCGGCCATCAAGGAACTTCACCAGCATGTCCGACAAACGTTGAGCTATCACTAGCCTCTCGTAATGAGACTTCTGCTCCAGCCGGAACCTTCTAATCATACCGACAGCCCTTCACTTTGTTATTGTCCCGACCAGATCCGCTGGCAGTGTGCCACATGCTAGCACCTGAAATGGCTTAGTAGGGTGCAGTGTGGTGGGGATCGTCACAGCAAACCAAAGCCCTCAATACTCAGGAAGCCTTGGTTCAGTCTCTTAACACCCAAATTGAGGTACTACGCCAGGGAGAGGCCAAGTCCGCTGGGGTGGCTGAACACCTCATGGAGCAGATCTCAGCTCTGCGTGATGAGATAAAGGCACTCCACAAGGCCGCCGCTGTAACTGATCTGCGAGAGCAAGAAACCGTGGCCATCGACAGTGGAGTCGGCAGGATCCTGCTTACGGCCGAGGCGACTTTCCTCGTAGGACATCGCATACCGCTTGCGCGTTATAACTTTGAGATCTTCAGCGTTTAGCTTGGCGATTCTGTCACGTTTTTTGTTGAAAGAAATGCGCGATTTAAGCGACTGGAATAATTTTGTCGATGGCCATTCTTCCAAACATAAACGACCCTCCATAAATTTCTTGCCTAGCACGACATCTGTGGGCCAAAGGTTATCAATGAAGTCGTCAACGGCTCTACAGTCCCTGGCAAGAATGTATGAACTATAGCCCAGCGCGCCAGAAAGTGCGGTATGAATGGAGTGCAGCTTAATATCCGCTCCTACTCTCTTAAACTCACGCCGTAGATATTTAGCATCTTGCTTTAGGCTGTTCAAGGAACAGCCTTTGGAAGTACTGAGTGTTAGAAGGCGGTCGCTCAAGAGGTTGTAGTTATATTGATACTGTTCCTCACTCTGCCAATAACTTCTGTTATTGAAGAGCAGGAAGAATTCTTTGTGATCTGCTAGGTGATGGATCGGCGCTTTTGCTGTGAGTTGATGCTTGTCAGACTGGGGAGGGAGTTGAATGATCATAATCGACTACTGTGCTCAGTGAATGCGTTCCGAAACAAAGCCAGTGTTGCTGATCCGAAAACGCAACCCTAGTTGCGGCGAGTTGATGACTGTTTTTTAGCTCTCATCATAACCGACGAATCGCACATATTAAAATGCAATAACAAGCCACACCTGTAATAATTAAATCATCACAACCAATTGGGGAAATCTGACAATATAATTATATTGTTTGAGGTCTCAGCGCAAAAAACAAAATTCCAAATATTGCCGAATTGGCAATTCATTAAATATTAACTGCCAGCATTAACGGCCATCTCACTATCTAACCTATTGATTTTACTCTACTAGCACTTACCCTTAAAACAATTAATATAAATTGACAGCGCGCCGATTGAAAAAAAACTACAGATTGGCGGAATTGCCTTTGTGGCGCGATGGAAACATAATTTAGTTTTTTCGCACTTCCACTGAGCTCATGAAGTTAAGATTCGCCCCTTGACTCTTCAGAAAAAAATCCTAGGCTAGTTGTTTTGGGTAAAAAAATTCAATTCGAAAGCTAGAGGAAATTCAAAAATGAATGAGAAAAATCAAATTCCCTCACTAAACGGTGGCGCACACCTAAGTAGAATCCCGTACAAGCTCAATCAGCTCCCGTACAAGCCGATTATCACACTCGCGGTCGATAAATTAACTCAAAGTATTATCGGTTTCTCAATTCATGAAATACATGCCGAAAAAAACCTTCAGACTCATACTCGTCAACTGAAAGACACATCTATCAACTGGGTTCGGAATGCAATCGCACACCACTTTTCTGGTAACCCAGGCTACTTCAACGTTGACAGTTCGTCCGAGTTCAGTAATGCCAGCTATGTTAAAGCATTCAAAGAGCTTTCTTTGCAACCAAAGCTCGCCTGGGATACTACAGTAGTTGGGTCGATCAAAATCAAACACATTCTGGAAGACATATTTGTAACCCTATCACTGCCCCTCCGCGGACATCCCCGACCATCGCCTAAAAATCCTCCGCTTGGTGAACTGTGGCGTCAGCGCGGTCGCCGCTTCCCGCGGATTTAGTATAGATAGTATTGAAGGTGCTCATGTGCTCAGCACTCCAAGCAGTGGGCTGAGCACGTGAAGCTTACCCCAGAGGATAATCGCCATGAATAAATTGCTTACGCGAACGGCAAGCAGAGATTTATGGAAGGTAGCAACCAGGTCTATGCATGCGAGCTTGGTCGCCTCGCACAGGAACTGATGGCGGCCACCCCGGCGCTGATACGCAGATTGGAATGTCTCTACGACGAGATTCTGATCGACGAGGTACAAGATCTCAGTGGCTACGACTGGGAAATCGTCCATGAATTGCTTGAGTCACGTATCGAAGTCCGCATGGTTGGTGACGTTCGCCAGGCGGTACTCTCGACCAACCCGAGGGGACAGAAAAACAAACAGTATGGGTACGCAGGTGCGCTTGAGTGGTTTCTTGTGCGCGAAAAGGGAGGGTTGTTGAGCATTGACTATGCGACCACGACTTACCGCTGCCGAACTGAGATAGCGACGTTCTCTGACACTATTTTTGATGAGTCATGGGGTTTCCCAGAAACCACATCTGAGAACCACGTGGTGTCTGAACATGATGGTGTGTACCTGGTGCATTCAAAACATGTCGACCAATACGTCGGGCGGTACCGACCTCAGTGCCTGCGCAGCACCATAGCTTCTGGTAAGGAATTCGCGTTGGACTTCATCAATTTCAAGGTGTCGAAAGGCGCCACATTCGAGCGTGTGCTGATCATGCCTACCGCGCCCATCAAGGCCTTCATCCAGAAGCAGACTTATCTGGAGTCAACGTCCGCGGCTGCCTTTTATGTTGCTGCTACGCGGGCCAAGCAAAGCTTAGCGATCATCATCGACAAACCTGGAAACTCCAAACTACCGGTGTGGATGCCGTAATTGAAAGGAGCAGGGCGCTCATGAGGGTAATGATCTCATGGTAGAGCGAAAGCTCATTTTCCAGTGGCCCCCTTGGGTATCGATGAATACGCGGTGGCTATTGCGAAGCGGATTCATCGCGGTGCGTAGCGTTAATTTCGCAAGAAATTTCAGAGCCTGAAGCCTCGAGCAGGTGGCTCGTATCGAGCACCGACTTCGTTGAGGACTCCAAGCTATGACCACCATGCTGGAACAGGCAAGCGGAGCGCGCAGGCGTGAAGATCGAAGCCCACCGGGTCGAGACGGCGGTGCTAGCCGATGGCTAGGTTTACGACAGCCGATCCAAAGTGGCACGCACATTTATCACATAAATTGCCGGATCTGCTCAGCACCTAGGCAGGGCAAAGCGGTGCTCTCTGTCAATTTATGCTAAATATTGAAGGGAGGCCTAGCAATGCCTGAGATGCCATCCTGCCGGCTATCGGCCACGCCTATGCGTATTAGGCATAGTACCGCCACGAACCATCAGGGGGCACTTGAACCTTTACACTATTGGTAAATATCGGTTTTTTGATCAGACAAACGGTCAAACTTAGTCAGTTAAAATGCAACAGACCGGCAGGTGGAGGCCAGTTTATGAATGCCCCGAACCGCCTTGAAGCGATCCGCCTCGCTCAGCAGCGTATAAGTGAGCTGGAGCAGGAAATAAGCGTCCTTCAGAAAGGTGAGAGCACCACGCCTGACTCTGATTTCTCGGAAAAGCTCGCCAAGCTGATGAAGAAATACAAGCTCAGTTCGGAGGAGGTCATTGCGCTCCTGCTGGTCAGAGGGGATCTAGATCAACGAGCCCTGAGCCTTGAGACCGTGTTGAAACTTCGTTACATCCTAGGTCTCAAGGACGTGGAGGCTTCCCACAGCTCGGAAAAGCCTTTTCGGGTGAGAGGCTGGGTGAATGTCAATGTCGACTAAGCGCAATAAAGCCCTGAATGGGCTTGTGAAAGAGGGCTTTTTTGATGTTGAAAGCGTGGCGCGCTTGTTCGATATCAATAATGTAATTGGTAAAGAATACGCAGACGCGTGTGCAGAATTGTCAGAACCCAGGGTTGCAAGTATGGTGCGTTTCTTGGCTGATCTGGACAGCTTGGCGAAGCAGCATGGCGCCTCGCCGAGGGAAATCATAGTGTTACTAGATCCTGACTATTTTCAACGAAAGGGTAACTCTGTATAGGAGGAGGCGGTCAATTCCGAAATCACACAGAATTAACTGAACTAAATATTCATTTAGTTGAGTTAGGGTCGGAGTTACATCAGAAAGAAGGGTAGTTTTGTATTTGTTGCATTGGAGTGCAACGCGCGCAGGTCATTTGCCCCGGATTTCGCAGTCGGCGATTCTCGTTTACCAAACCGAACAGGATCGAGGTAGACCGGAATCGCAACTAGGCTGGAGCATGATCGGATCGGCAAAGTGTCGGGATTTTCGGGTATCTGGCAGTCTGAGGTGACAGACTGCGCTTCGCCAGGCTGGCTGGTAAGCCGGAGATCAAACCTAGGTTATGGTTTGAGGCTTCACGGCTATCCTTTATGAATCAGCTGTCGCTGTGCGCTTGATCAAATTCGCTGCCTGATGGGTGCGTCGTCCAGCGGTAGTGTAATCAGGAGGCTCGCTGTGGTTCGTGGGATAAAGTGATGCCATCGGCCCTAAATCGCTTCCAAATGCAATGAGGTGGGAATTTCTTCCAATTAGATGATTTAGACCCTTGGTCAGAAATCCGATCGCAAACCGCAGATCGTGTTTTGATCAAAAAGCGAACGGGGATATTCGTTGCCTATGACTCATGTTTCGCTTCGCGCTTAAGGCTCTGTCTAGAGCGCTTGAGACCGTCATCGCAAAATGGGGCGCTTGAACGACTGCCGAGTTTCAGGCAAACCGCACCAGGAAGCAATTTCGTACCAATGGCATCAGTGGACAGAATCGCGAAACGGGTCTACAGGACGGACGGTCAATTCAACCAGTAAAATGGATCGTAATAGGTGGTAAATGCCGCTTAGGTGAGTTTACTTCCGAAATTAGGGTCGGAATGGCTTCCGCGGACTAGGATGATGTGGTTGCGTGTTTCAAGATCTGTGTGGTCAGGGTCAATCATGGGAATATGGAATTACGTGTAATGTATATTATGTTAAATCATGTATTGAGGCAGATCGCCACTGCAGGTGTCTTCCTTGCGACTCCATGAATTTGAAACTTTTCCATCAAAATCGTGCGCCCTGGTAATGACCGATTGCTGCAGCAGACAAACCGCCCGGGAATCCGGGCGGCGCCTGAAAAAAAGGTGACACGTCAGTTTTTGTTGGCGGCCCCCGACATGTAGGTGTCAGGCGGCTCCGGCAGTGCGGCAAGCATGTCGTGCAGTCCGGCAGCCCACTGCATTCGGACACGAATGAAGTACGGGTCATCGGCCGTGATGCGATAACTTTTGGCACCGCTAAAACTGTCTTTCCTGTACACCAGCAGATCCAGCGGCATGCCCACCGACAGGTTGCTGTGCATGGTCGAGTCGAACGAGATCAGCCCACAACGCAGGCCCTCCTCGAGTGACGCTCGATGTGTCAGATTGCGATCGAGGATCGGCCGGCCGTACTTGCTTTCACCCAATTGCAAGAAAGGCGTGTCCTCGGTCGCTTGAATGAAGTTGCCTTGCGGGTAAATGCTGTACACGTCCATCGGCCCGTGCGCGATCTGCCCGCCGACCAGAAATGAGCAACTCAAGTCGGTCTTGCCTGCCAACTTGGTGTGATCCCGGGCGACGACTTCGCGAACGGTTTCGGCCACCAGTACCGTGGCGTCATAGAGCGAGCGGACATTCAACAGGTGCGGGCCCTGCCCCATGGAACGCTGCTTGAGCAGGTTGACCACCGATTGCGAAGTGGCCAGGTTGCCCGCGACTTGCAACACAATCACGCGTTCGCCCGGCGTGCTGAAAATAAACAACTTGCGGAACGTTGAAATCTGATCGATGCCCGCATTGGTTCGTGAGTCGGAGATGAACACCAGCCCGTCGGCCAGGTGCATAGCGACGCAATAAGTCATTTGCGTTAACTCGTGAGTTTTGGATAAGAGGCCATACCGTCTTTGCGACGGCATGGTCAGTTACTGTGACTGCTGCTGGTTTATTGGTGCTGGACCTGGAACAGTGACGTCACCTGTACCCGCGCCAGCATCGATTCGGCCCCGCCACCACGACGCATGCCGCGCACCGGGCAGGCGTCGAGGTAGTCAAGACCGACAGCCAGCTTCAAATGACGCTCGGGTCGAGCCAGGCGGTTGGTGACATCGAAGCTGTACCAACTATCGTCGAGCCACGCTTCGGCCCAGGCATGACTGGCCAAATGGTTTACATCTTCCGTGCACAGGTAACCGGAGACATAACGCGCCGGAATCCCCAGGCTGCGGGCGCAGGCCAGGAAGGCGTGGGTGTGGTCCTGACAGACCCCGCCTCCCCCCGCAAACGCCTGCGCTGCCGTGGTGTCCACGGTAGTTGCGCCCGGGTTGTAGACCATGCGCTCGGCCAGGCCATGCATCAGGTCAATCAGCGCCGTCCGATCACGCCGCGTGCCGCAGTGCTGCACGGCAAAGGCATTCAGGGCATCGTCCGCTTTGGTCAGGTGACTGGTGCGCAAAAACGGCAAAGGCGATTGGCTGTCGCGCTCCAGCTCCCGGTCCGGGTCGATTTCCACCTGACCATAAGCCGTCAGCACCAGGGCTCCGTGGGGCTCGTCCATCGTCAAGACGTGCAGAATGTTGCCGTAAGGATCGAACTGGCTGCGGACCAGGCGCGGTAATTCCAGGTGCCATTCCAGGATGCGCTGACGATCACTGTTCTGCGGTGTCAGGCGCAGGAACTGGATGCTGGTGCAGACTTCATCGGCATAGCTGTAGGTGGTGTCGTGGCGTATGGACAGTTTCATACGACCTCCAGATAGGATTCGTGAACGGTCTGACCGAGATGGCGAACCTGGGAGATGAAATCAGTCAGCCACAGGTGCAGACCGAAGCCGAGAATCTCGTCGATCCCGGTGTAGCGCAGCCGCGCATTCAGTTCTGCGGCCAGGCGTTGGGCCGGACGACCGTTGTTGCCTGGCAGGCTGGCGAGGATCTGGTCCAGTTCCTCGATGCAGGCGTGCAGCGAGCGTGGCACATCGCCGCGCAACAGCAGCATTTCGGAAACCTGCTCGGCGCCGGGCGCATTACGGTAGATCTCGTTGAACGCCTCGAACGACGACAGCGCCCGCAACAACGCGCTCCACTGGTAGTAGCCGCGAGCCGAGTTATCACTCACCTCCTCCGACTCTTCGCCGAACATTTCGTAGCGCGCATCCAGCAGACGCAGGGTGTTGTCGGCCCGTTCGAGGAAGGTGCCCAGGCGAATAAAGCAGTAGGCATCGTTGCGCATGATCGTGCCTGAGGTCGCCCCGCGGAACAGGTGCGAGCGCTCCTTGACCCACTCGCAGAAATGGCTGATGCCGTATCGACCCAGACCATTGCTGGCGATATTGCGCATTTCCAGCCAGGTGGCGTTGATGTTCTCCCACATATCGGCAGTGATACGTCCGCGCACGGCGTGAGCATTGGACCGAGCCGCCTGCAGGCAGCAATAGATACTGTCGGGGTTGGTTTCATCCAGCGCGAAGAAGTGCAGCATGCGCTCGGTGTTGAGTTCGCCGTAGCGTTCGTTGTAGTCGTCCAGCGTGCCGGCGGCCAATAGCGACATCGCCAGCTCGGCGCGGCCATCGGTGCGCCCGGCCTGGGGCATCAGCGACAGCGAGTAACTGACTTCGAGCATGCGCGCCAGGTTTTCGGCGCGCTCCAGGTAACGGGACATCCAGTAGAGGTCCGAAGCGGTTCTTGAAAGCATGTCTTAGTCCTCCACTACCCAAGTGTCTTTGGTGCCGCCGCCCTGAGACGAGTTCACCACCAGCGAGCCTTCGCGCAATGCCACGCGCGTCAGGCCACCGGGCACCAGACGGGTTTCACTGCCCGACAACACAAACGGGCGCAGGTCAATGTGGCGTGGAGCGATGCCGTTTTCGACAAAGGTTGGGCACGTCGACAGGCACAGGGTTGGTTGGGCTATGTAGGCTTCAGGGCGCGCCTTGAGACGCCGGCGGAAGTCCTCGATTTCCGCCGCCGTGGCGGCCGGGCCGACCAGCATCCCGTAGCCGCCGGAACCTTGGGTTTCCTTGACCACCAGTTCGGGCAGATGAGCCAGCACATGGGACAGCTCTTCGGGTTTGCGGCATTGCCAGGTCGGCACGTTCCTGAGGATCGGTTCCTCGCTGAGGTAGAAGCGGATCATGTCGTCGACATAGGGATAGATCGATTTGTCGTCGGCCACACCGGTGCCGACGGCGTTCGCCAGCACCACATTGCCCGAGCGGTAAGCGGCAATCAGGCCGGGCACACCGAGCATGGAGTCCGGGTTGAAGGACAGCGGATCGAGGAACGCATCGTCGAGACGGCGATAGATCACATCCACCTGTTTCGGGCCAGCGGTGGTGCGCATGTAGACATGATCGTCACGGACAAACAGATCGGCGCCTTCCACCAGCTCCACACCCATTTCACGGGCCAGGAACGCGTGTTCGAAGTAAGCACTGTTGAAGCGACCCGGGGTCAGCACCACGGCAGTGGGGTTGTCCAGGGGGCTGGAGCTCTTGAGGGTGTCCAGCAGCAGGTTGGGGTAATGATCGATGGGCGCCACACGCTGGGCGGCGAAGAGTTCGGGGAACAAGCGCATCATCATCTTGCGGTCTTCGAGCATGTAGCTGACGCCGCTGGGGGTGCGCAGATTGTCTTCCAGCACGTAGTAACTGCCATCACCGTCGCGGACCAGATCGACCCCGGAGATATGGGCATAAATGCCGCGGTGCAGATTCAGGCCCTGCATGGCGACCTGATAACCCTCGTTGGCCAACACCTGTTCGGCCGGAATAATGCCCTCCTTGAGAATGCGTTGCCCGTGGTAGATGTCGGCCAGGAACATGTTCAATGCCTGGACCCGTTGAATGCAGCCACGCTCGACCGTCTGCCACTCACTGGCCTTGATGCTGCGTGGAATGATGTCGAACGGAATCAACCGCTCTGTGCCCTGCTCGTCCCCGTATAAGGTGAAGGTGATGCCGGCTCTGTGGAACAACAGGTCGGCTTCGCGACGACGTTGATCCAGCAACTCCAGAGGTGTGTCCGCCAACCAACGTGCGAACTCCTGGTAATGTGGGCGGCAACCACCACTCGCATCATACATTTCGTTAAAAAAAGCTTGGGACATACCCTACTCCTTGCCACGATACAGACGGCATTTTCTTATAACTTCGCTATTTCAATAAAATTAGGCCTTACGTTGTTTAGTGAGTACTGTTTCTGTTGAGCACCTCAGTGTGCGTCGTTAACTTCCTGTCCCATGCGAAAATAAATTCCTCATGATTTCGGCAATCTGTTGACGCGTTCTGACGCCAGAGATTTTGCCTTTCTGATTTGATTTCTGGCGCCCAATTTATAACGTTCCCCATTATCTTTTTCGTAGAAAACCACACTTTCGGTGATTTGAAAGTACTTTTGCAAGGGCTGTGCCTAAGTAGTGTTACAGGTGGCAAAAAGGCAAAAAACCCTTCAATAAAGATGCCTTGGCGACATTTCGTGTCAGTTTTGAGCCGGAAATCGTAAAGCTTACTGAAACGTTTTTTCCACTTGAAACTTGCACAACTCTGAAGCGTACGAAAACGGTGCAATTAGCAACTCAAGTGAGTTTTGTGCCCTATAAGCGGGAAATTTCTACTCACTGTTTTTATTGCCTTTGTAATACAAAGCCTCCCGCGTAGCACGATGATTAATGGCGACGCACTACTAATGATCACAAAAACGCACCAAGAGATGACGTCTGGAGCGAAAAGGCCAAGTCACGATGCAAAAAAGGAATGCAAGAGAGACAGCCAACCCCTGAGGTATTGCCGTCCGTGTAGAGGAGTAGATTTACTGCGGATTATTCGAGGAATTTCCAGGTTGGGGTCACCGACGGCATAGTCGGGGTCATCATTACAGCCTTGGGACGACGCAACAGATACCAGCCGCCGACCAATAAAATCGCTACAACCGGTAACGCTGCCACGGTCAATGTTCCGTTTGGATAATCAAATGCCATCATTACCAATACGCCCACCAGGAACAGCAAAGTCAGCCACGAAGTTACCGGCGCTCCCGGCATCTTCAACGGAACAGTTTCATCGGGCCACCTCGCTGCCATCCGCCAAGGATGACGACGAAGGGCCGTCTTCCCTGTTCGCCTGTACGACTTCGTTATCCTTGGGGGCTAGCAGCACAATTGCCCCCACGATCACTTCGAAAATCCCGGCACCGACAATCACCAGGCCGGTTTCAAAGCGGGCATACAGAGCAGCACCGCAGGCACCGGCAATCAGAATCGACGCGCCCAGCGCCGCAAAACGCAGCCGTGCCAGCCCGGCGATTTCGCTTTGTCTGAACCGTGTTTGAATCAGCAGAATGAAGGAGATGTCGATCAGTGGCCCGCCGAGTGCCGCAAGACTTGCGCCGACCATCATCCCCGTCAGGACGTGTTCCGGTGGCAGGTACAGCACCGCCGCACCGATGATCGCGATGCCCAGGCCGTTAACCACGGAACCGAAGGTAAACCCGTGATACAAGCGACGGATCTGCAGATTGCCCACAACAAAAATGGAGATCAGGTTCCCTGCCCCGTAAGCCCCCATGATCAGGCCGTAGGCAGCAAAACCCTGTACGCCGAATCCCTGGATATCGTATTTGACGACTGCCAGCGCCATGCCGATCGATATACCCACACTCCAGGCAACATTGCCCAGTCCCGCACACACATACACCGCCTGCATCTGGCTGCGTCCCGCAAGACTTCTCCAACCGGCGGTAAATCCGGCACGCCGGCTTGTTGCCTTGACAGGTTGGCGCGGCAATGTCTTGCCCAACTTCATGACCGCCCACGCGGAGATCAGGAAGGTGATGCTGTTCAGGGTGAACAGATGCTCGATCGGAATCAGCAGCGTAATCGCCGCTGCCAGCATTGGCCCGATCACACGGGCGACCCGGATGATCGCATCGAACAGCGCGTTGACCGATTGCAGCTGGTCCGGCGCCGCGGCAATCCGCGGAAGACTGGCGCGCAGCGCCGGCTCGAACAACGAGTTGACGATCATCATGAGCATGAGCGGCACCGCCAGCATCCACAGACTCATGATGCCGAGCCCCCAAGCCAGCACCGGAATCAAGGCAAGCCCGGCCCGCGCCAGGTCGGCGCCGATCATCGTGCGACGGTGGTCCCAGCGCTCAGCCCATATTCCTCCCAGCAAAGCACCTGCCAACGCGGCAGCACCGCGTAAAGCACTGAGCCAGCTTGCATCGGTTCCGGCGATCTGCACCGCCATCCAGGCGATGGCAATCGCGAAGAGTTCGTCACCGATCGAAGAGAGCGCCAACCCTCCCCACAGCAAGGCTACGGGCCGCTGAAGCAACGGCCTGAACAATTTCATATCATCAACTCCGCACAGTCACTCAACAGGTTTGAAAAAGCCTGTCGTCTCGTTACTCGTTGGTTGGAAACGATAACGATATGCCTCTCGCCCTGTGATCCAACCGGTTCGCGTCAATGGCGGTTTTTAGCTAGGGCATGAACCCAGGTAGCTGCCCCACCCGCTCGGCCAGATATTGCATCAGTAATCGCGTACGCAGTGCGCGGTAGCGGCGCTCGGGATAAATCAGAAAAGCGTCGTTTGGCGGGCCATTCCACTCGGGCAGAACACGTACCAACTGCCCGACTTCAAGCAGGTCACTGACAAGCCAGGCCGGGGTGATGCAGAGCCCGGCGCCCTGCAGAAGACCGTCGCGAATGGCCAATGAGCTGTTGGTTCGATAGCGCCCCTGAATCGTGACGCTTACCTGCTCACCCAGGGGGCCATTGAGTTCCATATGATCGCCTGTGGTCAACCAAGCAAACCGCAGGAAATTGTGCTCGTTCAGGTCTGCCGGGCTTTTCAAGGGGGAATGCTGGCGCAGGTATTCAGGGGCTGCCACCAGATACCGCGGTGAGGTCGCTATGCGTCGGGCGACGGCGTTCGGTGGCAAACTGCCCCCCAGGCGCAGGGCCAGGTCGACATTTTCCTCAGTGAGGTCGACGAAACGATCATTGAGGATCAGCTCGACTTCAATGGCCGGGTACTGCTCCATGAACGACAACAGCAACGCATTCAGACGCAACACTCCCAGACTGACTGGAGCGTTGATGCGTAGAAAACCCTCGGGGCGTTCAGTCAGACCGCGCACCTCTGCAACAGCTTCGCTGTACTCCTCCAGCACGCCTTTGGCACGTTCGTAGAACCGCTTTCCCGGTTCGGTAGGTGTCAGCCCGGTCGTGCCCCGAATCAGCAGGCGGGCTCCCAATTGCTTTTCCAGAGCGGCGATCAGCTTGCTGAGCGTGGGCTGGGTGCTGCCCGACTCACGGGCGGCAGATGACAGACTTCCTAGCTCGACGGCGCGGACGAAACACTGCATCGCCTTAAGATTGTCCATGAGTATTCGATTCAGGAATGGGCTGTATGGGATTTCCCCTTCTATCACACTCATTTTGAATAGACCAATCTGGCCTTCCTGAACCATTACCGCCCAAGGAGAAACCTGGATGACTGCCCTTCCCTCGAGAATACCCTTGTCTCTCGCATTGACTGCCCTGCTTGCTGCAAGCCCTGTCATGGCAACGGAAAACTGGGTCACTACCTGGATGGCCAGCCCTCAACCCACCTGGGGCAATGAGTTGCCGCTGCCCACGCGAATTCCTCAAGCACTGGCCGATAGCACGATCCACCAGACAATGCGTATCAGCAGCGGCGGTAGCCGTATACGCGTGGTGGTCTCTAACGAATATGGCCGGCAACCGCTGGTCATCGGTGCCGCGCGTGTCGCCTTCGTAGAGGGTATCGATCACATTCGCGCGGGCTCCGGGCACAGCCTGACGTTCAGCGATCAGGAGCAGGTCAGCATCGCCGCCGGCGAAACGCGGATCAGTGACCCGATAGACCTGGCAGTGCCAGCACTCAGTGAGCTTGCGATCTCTTTTTATCTGCCGCAGCACACGCCGTTGACGACTTTCCACTGGGATGGCAAACAAACGGCATTCATCACACCCGGAAAACAGGTCAACGCTCAGCGGCTGGAAGGCCGCGAGCACGTGGAGGCGCGGCTGTTTCTCAGTGACATTCTGGTGGATGCACCGCCCGACACCCGTGCACTCGTGGTGCTCGGCGACTCCATTACCGACGGCAATGGCTCGACCCTGGACAGCAATCGACGCTGGACGGACTTCCTCGCCCAGCGCTTGATTACACAGAAGCTCGCCGTACTCAACGCCGGCATCTCCGGGGCTCGTCTGCTCGAGGATGGCATGGGGGTCAGCGCGCTGGCACGTTTCGAGCGTGATGTGCTGGGCAAACCCGGGGTAAAAACGGTGATTCTGATGCTCGGCATCAATGACATCAGTTGGCCGGGGAGCTCCTTCGAACCAGACAGGCTCGTGCCGCCCAAGGAAAAACTGATTGCTGGCTATCGTCAATTGATCGATCAAGCGCACCGGAACAACATTCGCATCATTGGAACAACGCTGATGCCCGTCGAAGGCGCCCTGGAGGGAACGATCGTGAAGAATTATCACAGCGCGGAAAAAGAACAATTGCGCCAGGCGATCAACCACTGGATACGAACCAGTCACGCCTTCGACGCAGTGATCGACTTCGATCTCCTGACCCGCGACCCTGAACACCCCACTCGCTTGCTGCCACTTATTGATTCGGGAGACCACCTGCACCCCGGTGATGTTGGCAACAAGGCGATGGCGGAGAGTGCCGATCTGAAAATGCTTTTCTAACACCGTTATCCGGGACGCAGGATTTCTCAGGCAACCGGCCCACAAGGCGCCCCTGTGCCTGAACACCACAGCACATTCATCCTGGATCTCGCCTATGGCAGAAAAGGCACGATGACGACTCTTATGCGAGCACTCCCCCTCTCCTCCACCTCAATGCAGTCTCCGATGTGGGAAGGGCACAAACCCACTAGACTTCCGGTGGGTGAAGCACCCTCTACATTTACAACCCGCATTGCCAGGCCAACGACGATGCCTTGCAGATGGCGCGCGCCTGCATTCCCCACATCGCCATCGTTCACCTGATGGGTACCCTGAGAACGGAGTAATGGATGCTTTATTTTCAGCAAATGCTGGGCACCGCCGTGTTTGCCATTACCGGATTGTTGGCTATCCAAAAGGTAGGTGTCGATCTGTTCGGGGCCGTAGTGCTGGGCATCATCACTGCTATTGGTGGTGGCACCATTCGAGACCTACTGCTCGATCAACCGATTTTCTGGATTGCAGACTTCAACTACATCTGGGTCGCATTGGTTACCTCACTACTGGCATTTTTTCTCACCAATAGATTGCACAAACGCTATCAGCTATTGCTGTATCTCGATGGTTTTGCGGCCGCACTGTTCGGATTAGTCGCTACTGAGAAAGTGATGGCATTACAGCTTGGTGCACCTTTGGCAGTGATGATGGGCGTGCTGACCAGTATTGGAGGCGGCATAGCGCGTGATGTGCTAGCCGGCAGGGCCTCGTTGTTGATGTCACGTGAGATCTACGCCACACCAATCCTGCTGGGGTGCACCTTGTATGTCTTGCTGCGCGATACATTTCCGTCAATCAGGATCGCTGGTTGGATCGCATTGATATTCACCTCAGGATTCAGGTTTCTCGCTATCTACAAGGAGCTCCAAATGCCAGCGATTTTCTCCACCAGGCAGAGGTAAGCTTGACGCTGATATTCGTTAACTGCGACGAACGGAGCTTCTACGTTAACCCTCCGGCCAACACATCTTCCTGATCCCCGCATTTAAGATCAGCCATATACTGATCCGATCCAGCCAGGTCATCCTCACCATGAGCATCGAAGCAAAGCTTCTTCACCTTCAAACCATCCAGAACCTTCTCGCGCCCTACCGCTACCTCTATTGCGTAGACCTTGAGGCAACCTGAGATGAGGTTGATGAGTCGGAATCGCCAAGGTTGCTTGCAGTCGTCCCCGATCAGATGGAAACGATTGAATTGGCCTGGTTGTAATCGATCTGGAAACGCTTGAGATCGTCGATGAGTTCCAGCGCGTCGTTCGCCCCCAAATCAATCCAACCCTCACCGTTTTCTGCAAAAAGCTCACATCCATTCAACAAGCGGATGTGGAGAGTGCAGGAACCTATATGGAAGTTGGCCAGGAGCTAGGAGCGTTTATTACGCGATATCCAAACGCTGCTTGGGCATCGTGGGGTGACTATGACGCAAGACAGCTAGAGCGAGATGCAGGATTTGCTGCGTGCCCCTCCCTGCTAGCCGACCTCACACATTTCAATGCGAGGAAATGGCATAAAGGTCTATACGACAATCGCCCCAAAGGACTGAAGCAAACAATAGAGCCAATGGGCTTGGTTTGGCGGGGTACCGATAACCGAGGGATAGGCGCTAGAAATGTTGCGTGCGTCGTTTATCCAAATCGGCTGAACTCTAGGCGCAATGGCATTGTGGCTTACCTAACGCATAGGCCTAGAGTTACGTACTCAGGAAAGCTGTGTCCAGCCTGCCGCAGCCCAATCCAGATTCTCAGGTATTAGGTATTAGGTATTAGGTATTAGGTAGGGATTACTTGCATCTGCAAGTCTCTGGTTAGCCATTTCCGCTGCGACCCCGAACAGCAATTTAGAGGCATCCTCACCTGCGCTCTGGGTACTGTGCTCGGCTGGCGTCAGCAGCCATTGAGTCGCTTTTGTAGGGTTCATCGTGGCTCTGCCATCGTTTACCTGAATGGCTACAAACTCCTGCCGCATGTGTTTGCCCTGCGGGCCTTGCCACAGCAACATTGCTCCGATTAGTGCCCCCTCGCCGAGCTCAGGAGCTTTGAGCATTGCGGCCAAACCACCAAAGTCATACTCGCAGGCTTTACCCAGCAGGTATTGCATCAGCTTGGAGTTGAGGTCGAGCATATGGAAATGTTGCTTTTATAGTGAAGGAGATGCTCACCTGACTGCCTGCTTGAGCCGGGCCCAAGTGCCCGAAGAAGCGATTTATCGCTCTAAAGGACTCAATTACATCCTAACGAGTGGATGTTAGATTCGCTTTAGGCACTAGGTCAATTCGGCGTCGGCGCCAACAAGCAGGCCGATTTTGGCGAACGTTATCGATTATTTTCGACTCTCTACCGTGCTATAACGCTGAACTTCAATCGACGGAAAATGCATCTCGAAAGTGCTCAACGAAAGCCGCGACCAGAGTGGAATCACGCTCGTGATGGGCAAGAACGACCTCACTTTCACAACCCTCATCTGTGATATCAATGGCATGCAAGGAAGAAGCATCAACCATCGAAACGGGAAGCAGAGCTATGCCGAATCCTGCTTGGATAAGCAATGATTGCGTACTTTTTAACGAATAAACCTGCGCTGACTTCGGCGCAAATCCTGCACGAGCGCAAAGCTCAAATGAAAGATAGCTAAGCCCACCGCGTTTTGGATGTGCTATCGAGACGAATGACTCGTCTCTCAACTCGGCAAGTGATATGGATTTTCTTGATGCCAGATGGTGGGTAGGCCCAACTGCGACGACAACCTTCTCACGAAACAGGGTAAGAAGCTTAATGTCATTTAATTGATGCAAAACCGGCAATCGAAACAATCCAACATCAATGCGATTATTAACTAAATTAATCAGCTGTGCTTCTGAAGACTCCTCCGACACTTCAATATGAACATCGGACATACCCTCAAGATAAATCCCAAGCACATCTTTTAAATTTCCTATAAGCGGAACAGTGCTGGCATGACCAAGCCGAATAGTACCGCTTTGACCGTTGCCTACCGAAGTAGCCAGTCGAGCTGCGCTATCGACGTCAATTAAAATTGATTTGGCCCTAGGTAAGAAGGCTAACCCAGCATGTGTTAGATGGGGCTGTCTTGCGGTACGCTCGAACAAAAGCGTACCAAGGTTACTTTCTAGCTCCTTCACTTGTCGACTTAGCGCTGATTGAGCAATAAACAATCTCTGCGCTGCGACACTGAAGCTTCCATGTTCCGCGATTTCTACAAAATATCGCAACTGCTTCATTGATATCATAACAGCTATGCCAAAATGTGATCAGTAAGATGTCATTTTCATATTAGTGGTTTTTTGCCCTGTTGGGTAGGGTAATGAAAAAACACGTAACGGAAATGCCGACAATGCCAGATGCTTTTCTCCACGCCCCTTTCGACAATACGACCTTGGTAGTAATGTTCGTTACCATCAGCCTGGCATACATAATTTTTTCTATTGCAGGTTTTGGAACGGCACTGGTAGCGGGGCCTGTGTTAGTGAATTACATGCCTCTGTCGCAAGTGATCCCTTTACTGGTGCTCCTTGACTGCGCGGCTGCATTTGGAAAACTGGCGCGATCTCATCAGCATGTGGTGCGCATTGAACTCGCTAGGCTGCTGCCATTCATGGCCATTGGCAGCATGGCTGGCATAGCGGTGCTCCTAAAAACCAAATCTGACGTTTTAATGCTCGCGATGGGGTGTTTCGTGACCTTGTACGCGTTGTATATGCTTACAAAGCCTGTACGAATTAGTTACATATCTGCGGCTTGGGCAATGCCCTTGGGTATGGGCGGCGGCCTGTTTGGCGCCATTTTTGGCAGCGGTGGCTTCCTGTACGCAATATATTTGAACGGCAGGATAAACACCAAAGAGAAAGCAAGTGCCACTCAAAGTACATTGATAGGAATTAGCACGCTCGTACGCATTTCCATGCTCACCATAGCGGGAGCATACGCCGACCTTGCGTTAGTTGTGACTGCGATTTACTTATTGCCAGCTTTAATGTTAGGCCTTTGGGCTGGCGAGCACATCTCATTTAAAATGTCTCGCAATACGTTCACGAAGCTAATAAATATTATCATACTGGCTAGTGGCATTACTCTCGTGTATCGAGCCTATCTGGGTGGCAATTAAAAACACATCAGGCGCGCTTGCCTGGAATTAACTATTTAAAGCGAGGTTTACAAATGAAAAACTCTCAAGCTCTACGTGATCTATTGAATTCAGGAAAAACCATTATGGCTCCTGGTGCCTATGACGGCCTGTCGTCAAGACTAGTCAACCTGGCTGGTTTTGATGCTGTGTATGCAAGTGGTGGCGCTATCGCTAGATCTGCTGGGTATCCAGATATCGGCTTACTGAGCTTTACTGAAGTTATCGAGCGGATTGAGAAAATTGTAGAAGCCAGCGATATTCCCGTTATCGCAGACGCTGACACTGGATTTGGTGGTACTGCCAACGTGCAACGCACCGTGAGGGCACTGGAACGCATCGGTGTTGCCGGCTTCCATCTGGAAGATCAAACATTCCCTAAGCGATGCGGGCACCTGGATAACAAGTCGCTTATTGATACCGAAGAGATGTGCCAGAAGATAAAAGTGGCGCGCGCTAGCTTGCATGACACTAATTGCGTAGTTATCGCTCGCACTGACGCGATAGCAATTGAAGGTTTCGAAGCAGCGCTTGTTAGAGCACAGCGTTACGTTGATGCGGGTGCCGATATGATTTTTGTAGAAGCGCCGGAGACGCTGGAGCAAATTCAGATTATTGCCCAACGGATTCCTGGGCCAAAACTCATGAACATGTTCTATGGCGGAAAAACCCCACTCGTTTCTCTACAAGCACTTGCAGAACTTGGTTATCAACTTGTCATCGTGCCATCGGATCTGCAACGGGCAGCCATCCATGCTATGAAAAAAACCCTGGTTGAACTCAAACGCTCAGGGGATAGCCATGCAATGTCGGCTGAATTAACGAGTTTTTCGGAGCGCGAGCTGATAATTCAAACTGAAAAGTATCTGGCACTGGACGACTTGTAAAAACAGCTTTGCAACCAACATGCGCTAAAAACAAGGAGATGGAATGCTATACCAAGGTGAATGGAATCCCAACGAACTCGATTACCGAGCGCTCGCAGGGCAATGGCATGTGGTCTGCCTGAGTACGGATGTCGGCGACGACCAACCCAAGGCCGTGCGGTTACTTGGCGAAGAATTGGTTTTGTGGCGAGACGACCAAGGTAAAGTCAATGCTTGGAAGGATTACTGCGGCCACCGAGGTGCAAAATTGTCACTTGGTTGCGTCAAACAAGGACAGATCGAATGCCCTTATCATGGATGGCGCTACAGTAGTCAAGGCGAATGCACGTTAGTTCCAGCACATCCCGACCGAAAAGGGCCTTCCTCACAGCGCCTGATTTTTCGCCACTACGCTGAAGAGCGCTACGGATACGTCTGGGTAAGTCTGGAGGAACCGCTGCGACCGCTGCCGGAGTTGCCACAGTGGCATGACGAAAGCTTTCGCAAGGTGTTTGCAGGCCCATACCAGTACAACGCAAACGCGTTGCGCTCACTCGAAAACTTCATCGATGCATCGCACTTCCCCTTTGTGCATGCCAATCTCAATGGTCTGCCGGACGCGCCTGAACCGCTGAAGCGGTACAACGTGAAGGAAGACGAGCATGGCCTGCACTCTTCTGAAATTTGCGTCTTTCAACCGTACGGAGACCATCGTGGGATACCGGTTAATGCCCGTTATACCTATTCAGTCCTGAATCCTACGACTGCATATTTCGTCAAAAAAACCGGTGAAACAGAACGCTTCTGTACCTTTTTCAATGCCACTCCAGTGGATGAATCGCAATGTATTATCTGGCTGATAGTCGCTATTAACTTTGGCCCGGATCTCACGCTCGAACAGATCCTTTCTCGACAAAATACTGTTTTCGAACAGGATCGCCGTATTGTCGAATCCCAACGCCCCCCGCGCCTGCCACTAGACCCACAAGCGGAAATGCATGTGGTTAGTGATCGAATGGGTATTGAGTACCGCCGCTGGATTCGTGCCTTGGGTGAGGCCGCAACCACCAATAAACAAACCCAGGTCATTGAATCTGTTTCTATCTGACAAGGAATGTCAATTATGACTGAATCATCTATCGATTTTCTCACGCGCCTGGAATCCAATGCCCGGACGTACGCTAGGAATATTCCAACAGTTCTGAGTCAAGGTGCAGGCACCGAGGTTGTAGACATCGATGGGCGCCGTTATCTGGATTGCCTTGCTTGCGCAGGTGCTCTTCCCCTTGGGCACAATCACCCATTTGTTCAGCAACGCGTCATCCAGTTTCTGCAGTCCGGGCAGTTGCAACAGGCCCTCGATATCGCGACTCCGGCAAAGCTGCATTTCGTCCAGGAGCTCTACGAGATGCTTCCGCCTGCCTTCGCCAAACGAGCGAAGATCCAGTTCTGCGGGCCTACGGGAGCCGACGCCGCCGAGGCTGCCCTAAAGCTGTTCAAAACCGCGACGAAACGCCGCCCGATCATCGTGTTTCAGGGTGCTTATCACGGTATGACTCACGGCACGCTCGGTATGATGGGCAACCTAGCACCAAAAAAAGAGATTACTGGCCTGCCAGGCGAAGTGCACTTTCTGCCCTACCCCTACGTTTATCGCAGCCCATTTGGCGCCGGAACCAGTCCGGAAGAGACAGAGCGGCTCAGCCTCGTTTGCCTGGAAAACGCCCTCAGCGATCCGGAAAGTGGCATTGGTAAACCAGCAATGGTTTTACTTGAGGCAATACAGGGCGAAGGGGGCTGCATTCCAGCAAGCGCGCATTGGCTGCGCCAAGTGAGGGAAATCACTCAACGGCACGACGTTCCACTGGTCATTGACGAAATCCAGGCCGGTGTTGGTCGCAGTGGCGACCTGTTCGCGTTCCAGCAGGCGGATATCGTGCCGGACGCCATCCTTCTTTCAAAGGCTATCGGTGGTGGTTACCCACTGTCTTTGTTGCTGTATTTAGATCAGTACGACCAATGGAAGCCGGGAGCACACACCGGTACGTTCAGGGGCAATCAGATCGCTTTGGTCAGCGGAGCCGCAACCCTGGAGTTCATCAGAAATGAAGGGCTGCTGGATCACGTCAAGGTTGTCGGTGATCAACTAAGCCAGGGCCTGTTGCAGCTCCAGAATCGCTATCCATGCATCGGTGACGTGCGTGGACGGGGTTTGATGCTAGGTATGGAGATGGTGGAACCGGATGGCCGCGTCGATGCACTTGGTCACCCGCAGGCGGCTGGAGCCATAGCTGCAAGTGTTAAGCGTGCCTGCCTGAACGAGGGCCTGATTATTGAAACGGGTGGACGTCATGGTGCAGTGCTGCGTTTTCTCCCGCCGTTGGTAATCACCAGCGCTCAAGTCGACTTGGTATTGGAGCGGCTTGACCGAGCTCTGGCTGCACAAATGATCAGTTCAACTCGAGTCACGCAAAGTACTCGCCATGTGGAGGTGCTGGCATGAGCACTCGTGGAAAGATCGTTGATGTACTGGGTATCGGATTTGGCCCAGCAAACATCGCATTGGCAATCGCCCTGGAAGAATTGGCTCCAGGCATGAGCGTGCAATTTCTTGAAAAGCGCCTGGGCCCATTGTGGCAGCCGAACATGTTGCTGCCGGGCTCGGATATCCAGAATCATCCGTTGCGAGATCTGGTGACCCCACGCAATCCGCGTAGCCGTTACAGCTTCACTAACTTCCTGTTCGAACAAGACCGCCTGTACGAGCATTTGAACCTTCCGTTGCATCATCCTCTGCGTGCGGAATATGCCCAGTACGTTTCTTGGGCTGCAAATTTCTTTGAAGACATCGTCGCCTATGGTTGTGAAGCTGCATCGGTGGAAGCAGTAAACCCATCAAATGGCGAAGGCGCCCACTACAAAGTGTGCTGCGTCGATGGCGGGGTATTTCTTGCTCGTTCTTTGGTGCTCGCCCCTGGCCGTACGCCTCACATTCCTGCCCCTTTCGCGGGGATCAAAGATCGACGCGTACGCCATTTAAACGACTATTTGCCTGCCCTCGCTGAAGCTGTGGCAGACACCGATGGGCGATGCCGCATAGCCGTAATCGGCGGTAGTCAGAGCGCGGTAGAGATTTTACTGCACGCAAGTGATCAGACTGGCGTACGAGAGGTCGTAGGGTTCACACGTAATTTTGGCTATCGCCAGAAGGATACAAGCCCGTTTTCCGACGAGGTCTACTTTCCCTCATTTGTCGACACATTCCACAACGCCAGCGCAGAACATAAGGCGCGGTTACGTCAGGAACTGGTGCATACCAATTATTCGTCTGCCGACATCGATGTCCTAAACCAGCTCTATGTACGTAAATATGAGCAAATGCTGCAAGGTGAAAGTCGGTTGCAACTACGAACGAGTGAGGACATGGTCGGTTGCATACCTACCCCTAACGGGGTGCAAATCAAAAGTCGGCAGTATCTTCAAGGGAGCATTCATAGCCAGTCGTTCGATTTAGTGATTCTGGCCACGGGTTTTCTCGACCTCGGCACCGGAGACCGTCAGGAGCCCTTCCCGAGTTTGCTAGCCCCAATCGCCCGTGAAAATGAAATCGACACGTTGACCATTGCCAGGGATTATCGCGTCGACTTGCTCAACGGCTTGCCCACCTACCTCAACGGGTTATGCGAGTCTTCACATGGCATGGGGGACGCAGGCTCGTTCAGCTTGCTGGCGTTACGTTCACAAAGCATCGTGGAATCACTGACCAGCAACTTGGAAGCCAGGGTGCAGCGCCATGCTTAACCAGGCCATAAGCGAAATGCTGGCGGCGCCTTCTTGTTGGCAAACACAACTGCCCTGTCGCACCGCTCGCGCCGGTAACCTTCCGTTTGAAAGTGATGTAGTGATAGTGGGAGCGGGAATTGGCGGATTAGCAGCAGCGCTACGGGCGCTGGAGTCAGGTTACTCGGTAACTGTGTTGGAGGCCGGGGACGTTGGCTCTGGGGCAAGTGGTCGCAATTCGGGCTTTGTGGTACCCATACCATCGAGGCACTCGCCGGAGTCACTCCAACATATGCTAGGCGAGGATACAGCGCCATTTTTAGCCGCACTGAGCGAAACAGCGAAGGCTGTTTTTGAGTACGCCCCATCCGAATTAACTGTCAAAGGCTGGGTACTACCAATGGTTGGAGCTGCAGGGGTTGAGGCCCATAAACTGGCAAAGAATTGGATGCGCCTGGGGGTCAAGGTAGACCCCATGGAGCCCGAAGCACTGGAGACTGCATTAGGGACTACTGAGTATGCCGAAGGCCTCCATTTTAGTGATGCTGGTGCCATCAATCCCCTCGCGTTCGTGTACCAACTGGCGGACACGGTCAACCGCAAAGGTGGGCATATCATCGAACGTTGCAGTGCGCTCGATGTTCGACCGAAGGAAGGCTGGGTTGCCGTCAAAACTGAGCGAGGTGAGATCAGGGCCGGGCGCGTATTTATCGCCGGCAATGCCTATGGTTCAGCGGCCAGCCTTACGACTCGGCGAGCAGTTAGTCCGCTAGCCCTAACCCTTGCGACTTTCGCCGTGCCGCAGCTGTGCCGGGCCGAAAGGCAGCTGCCATTTTCAGACAACCGCAAGGACATGTGGTTTGCACGCCGTTTGGGGCCTACAAAGCTCCTGACGGGCTGCTTCGCGTTACCGCTCCAGCGCTCTTCCGCTTGCAGTGCATTGCTCCAGAATCGCATCAAGCGCCTCTACGGCACAGTTGTGCAAGAGCCCGAGCAACAGTGGGCCGGGTGGGTGG
>NZ_JAGYGN010000035.1:0-62241 GCF_019947515.1 Pseudomonas sp. A-B-19 | reverse complement strand
AAAAGGAAGGAAAGTATTAATATCGCGCATAAGAACGCCGGTTTGTTAGATGTGTTTGCTCGCACGAACATCATCAACCAAATCGGCGTTCTTGTTTCTGTGTTTCCCGGGATTCCGTGAAGAACCTAAAAAAAGGGCCGCACCCTGCCAAGGAGACGGCCCCGAAAAACGAAAATCCGTTAACGCGCGGTAATCACCGACAACTTGGTAATTCCTGCCCGTTCGATCGACGCCATGGCCCGCGCCACTTCGCCGTAATTCACCCCATCGTCCGCCTGCAACTGCACGCGCACCTCGGGATCCTTGGCCTTCGCCGACTTGAGGTTGAACTCCAGCAAGTCCGGTTGTATTTCGTCCTTGTTGATAAACAGTTTGCCGGCACCGTCGATGCTCACCACCAATGGGTCCTTCTGCTCCACCGGCGCCACCGCTTCGGTCTTGGGCAGGTTGATCGGTATCGCGTTGGTCAGCAGCGGTGCGGTGACGATGAACACCACCAGCAACACCAGCATCACATCCACCAGCGGCGTCACGTTGATCTCGCTGAGCACCTCATCAGAGTCTTGCGTGGAGAAGGCCATGTCAGGACGCCTCCTTCACTTTCTGCGCATTGCCCTGGGCTGCCGCCTTGTGCGCCGTCGGGTGGATCAACACACGGAACGAACTCTTCTGCGCCAGGCTGTAGAAGTCGTGGGCGAAGTCATCCAGGTCCGCCGCCGTCAGTTTCAAACGACGCAAAAAATAGTTGTAAACCAGCACCGCCGGCACCGCGACGGCGATCCCTACGCCGGTGGCGACCAATGCAGCGCCAATTGGTCCGGCAACCGTTTCAAGGCTCGCCGAGCCCGCCGCGCTGATGCCTTTCAACGCTTCCATGATTCCCCACACCGTGCCGAACAAACCAATGAACGGCGAGGTGCTGCCAATGCTCGCGACCACTGCCAACCCGGTTTCCAGCGACCGACGCTCGCGCACGATCTGCTGACGCAAGGCACGCTCCAGACGATCCTGATGATTGATCGCCTGGCTCAAGTCCGCCGCCTGCGGCGCCTCGCCCACCTGGATGGCCGCATAACCGGCCTGTGCAACCCGGGCTGCCGCGCCGGGCCGGGTTTCGCTCAGCTCCGCCGCCGAATCCAGGCTCGAAGCGGCCCAGAACTGCTGATGAAACTTTCGATCCTGTGCCTTGAGACGACCGAACTGCACACCCTTGAGCAATGCCAGCCCCCAGGTCGCAACGGAAAAAACCACCAGCAGCCAGATCACCGCGCTTTCGATGGATTCAAGTGGAGATGCCAGTAACGTCATGGTGTATTCCTCGTGTAAACGTTTAGCGCGAAATTGGTTTCGGTTTAATGAATCTTGAAATCGATGGGCACGCTGACCCAGCCGTCCTGGGCGACACCACCCTGCTTGGCCGGCACGAAACTCCAGCGTTTCACCGCGTTCAGCGCGGCTTCATCCAGTGCATCGCGACCGCTGCTTTTCTGAATCTGGATCTCGCCGGGCTTGCCGCTGGCCAGCACCTGCACGCGCAACAACACCGTGCCTTCCCAACCACGACGCTGGGCCAGCGAGGGGTATTCCGGTGCCGGGTTTTTCAAGTAACCGGCGGTGGCCGAGGCTGGTGTCACAGGTGCGGGCGCCGACGGTGCAGGTGGTGCAGGGGCAGCGACAGGCGCTGTCGGTTTCGCTGGCGCGGGTGGTTGTTCAACGGCTTTCGGTGCCGGTTTTGGTAGCGGTTTAGCCACGGGCTTTGGCTTCGGAACTGGTTTAGGTAGCGCAGGTTTTACTGCCAACTCGTCTTCCACGGGCGGTGGCGGCTCAACCACTGGCTGCACCGGTTGCGCAGGCGGAGGCTCGACCACTGGTGGCGCCGGTCGCGAGAACTCGATGGTCATCGGCGGAATCTGCGGTGGCACGATGGGCAGCACGGTGGTCGGCTGCTGATTGACCCAATAAATCACCGCGCCATGCACCAGCAACGCCAGCACTCCGAGCAGGATCGTCTCCCGTCGACTCAAGATGCCCTTGGGCGCGTACTGCAAACGCAACTGGCCCAAGGGCACGCGGTGCGGCCGGCCGAGATCAACCAACTCGCCACCAGGTGCCGGGTGCCTCAACACTTCATACGCACTGGCAGCGGTCTGGACATTGCCCATTGCTGAACCTCCCTTCCTAGAAGTCGTATCGACCGGTCACGCCCAGCGTCCGTGGCGTGCCGAGCAGGCCTTCATAACCGCCGTTGGCAGCCGTCCACAGCGTCGTGTAGTAGGTCTTGTCGAAGGCGTTTTTCAGCCACAGCGAAACGTCCCACTGCCCCTGGTTGAAATCGCCGCGAAGGCCGGTGGACAGGTTGACCACCGCATAACTCGGAATCTGCCCGAAATCGGAATCTTCCACCGTGCCCACCGCTTTGGAGCGGAACGCATAGCTGGCGGTGACGTACTCTTCGAAGCCGTTGCTCAGGTTCCACTTGTATTCGCCATTGGCGTTGCCGATCCATTTCGAAGCGCCCACCACCTGATGCCCGCTGAGGTCGCAGGACGCCGGAGCGCCCGGCGCGAGGCTGACTTCCGGTGGGCAGGGTGCATCCTTGTACGAGAGGTATCTGACGTCGTTGTACGAGCCGTTGATGTTCAGCGTCAGGCCGCGCAACGCAAGCAGGGTGCTTTCGAATTCCACGCCGCGGGAGCGCACAGAGCCGGCGTTGGTCAGGAACTGCACGCGGTTGACTTCGTCGAAGGCGTTGGTCTGATAGCCATTGACCTGGGTCCAGAACACGTTGGCATTCAGTTGCAGGCGACGGTCCCACAGCGTGCTCTTGAAACCGAGCTCGGCGTTGTTGGCTCGCTCGGTGCCGATCAGCAGCGAGTCGGGGCCGGCCACCATCGCCGTGCCGACGGCCAGATTGACCCCGCCGGATTTTTCACCGTGGGACAACGTGGCGTAGGTGAGCAGGTCGTCGGTAAGGCGGTAGCTGAGGTTCAACAGGCCCGAGGGGCTGGAGCTGTACTGGTTCAGATCGCCGGAATCGAAGGCCCCCGCACGAGCGCGTCGTGCCGCGGCCGCCGCACCGGTGACCGCGACACCACCGGCCGGTGCATCACGGGTCACCCTGGCGTTTTTCTCTTCATAGGTGCCGCGCAACCCGGCGGTGAAATCCAGACGTTCAGTCAGGTGCCAGGTGCCTTGGGCGAACAGCGCGAAGCTGTTGGTTTCGATATGACCGTTGCCGACACTGTCGATGTTGTTCAGCGCCCCGTTGGGCGTGCCGTTCCAGATGTCCGCTTGCGGGCCGTAAAAGGTGAAGGATTTGTTGTCCAGGTCGGAACCGAAGTAGTAGGCGCCGAGCACGTAATCGAAGAATCCACCGGTAGGCGACGCCAGGCGAAACTCTTGGGAATACTGCTTATCCTCCACCGACACGCCGGCGTTGTGGAAGACGGATACGTTCAGGCCGTCATCATTGCGCGGGGTGAAGTTCCACCAGCGCCATGAGCTGATGGAGGTCAGGGTGAAGTCGCTCGGCAGTGTCCAGTTAGCCTCGACCGACGTACCGCCCTGGTGCACGGTGACGTGCTGGTCATCGTTCAGGTTGACCTTGCGATGCGTGCCGTCGACCAGTGTCGCGCCCACCGCATCGGCCCGGCGCTGGTAAAGGTTGACGCCATTGATGGTCGGCCCGGTGCTGAACAACACGCGGGTGCCGGCGCTGGAGTCTTCTTCGTTGTAGTCGCCGATCCAGCGCAGATTGAATGATTCGTTGGGCTTGAACAGCAACTGGCCACGGAAGCCATCGCGCGAGCCGCCATTCAAATCGTGGCCGTCGAATTCGTTCTTGATGTCGCCGTCGCTGCGGGTGCGATATGCAGAAAAACGTCCGGCGAGTTCGTCATTCAGCGGGCCGGAAATCGTGCCCTTGGTCTGGAAGTATCCGTCCTCGCCCACCGAAGATTCGATGCTGCGTTCCGGGGTAAAAGTCGGCGCACGGGTGCTGATGTTGATCACGCCCGCCGTGGTGTTCTTGCCGAACAAAGTGCCTTGCGGACCACGCAGCACTTCGAGCTGCTCGATGTCCATCAGGTCGAACACGGCCATGCCCGGCCGACCGAGATAAACATTGTCGATGTACAGCCCGACACTGCCCTCCAGGCCATCGCTGGCCGGGTTGTTGCCCAGGCCACGGATCGACACGCTGGACTGGCGCGCATGCATGTAGGCGACGTTGACGCTGGGCACCAGCTGCTGCAAATCCTGGATGCGATAGACCCGCTGGGTTTCCAGGGTCTGGCCGCTGACCACGCTCATGGGTGTCGGCACATCCTGCGAACTTTCTTCGCGACGGCGGGTGGTTACGGTCACGGTTTCCAGTTGTGCATTGTCGGCCGTGGCGGATTTTGCGGGGGTGGTTTCAGGGGTGGCGCTGTCGGCAGCATAGCCTTGGGTCCAGCCGGCGCTTCCTGCCAATAACAGGGCCAGAGGCAGGCGTTTGAGCCGTTGGGGTGACGACGTTGGGGCGAGGTACAACGGACTCATAAGGCGGGGTTCCCGATCAAAAGAAATGCTTTATTGCTTGCCCGGCCGCCATCGCGAGCAAGCTCGCTCCCACACTGGTCCTGTGAACTCCGAAGACCCCCTGTGGGAGCGAGCTTGCTCGCGATAGCGTCAGCTCAGACGCCGCCGATATCCGGCCCTTTCACCGTCTGGCTGACTTGCCCGTTCACCCCCACCGCCACCTCGCCCTTGAGCGTCACCCGGCGCACCACACGATCCTGAGTCCCGTAGTCATCCACTGCGTAATGCTGGGTGGAGCGGTTGTCCCAGATCGCCACATCGCCCGCCTTCCAGCGCCAGCGCACGATGTTTTCCTGGCGGATCACATGGCTTTGCAGCAAGCCGAACAGGTGCGCCGAATCGGCCTGGGGATAGCCCTTGATGCGTTTGACGAAATGCCCCAGTAACAGGCTCTTCTCACCGCTGACCGGGTGCACGCGGACCACCGGGTGTTCGGTCTCGTAGACGGTCGAGGTGAAGATCTTGCGATAGCGCTCCAGCTTCTCGGCCGAGACGTCCGGCCTGGTGCCTGCGTAGTCGTATTCGTTGCTGTGCACGGCGACCAGTTTGTCGGCCAGCTCACGCAGCTCCGCCGACAACCCATCGTAGGCGGTGGCGGTATTGGCCCACAGGGTGTCGCCGCCGAAAGCCGGGGCCACCACCGAGCGCAGGATCGAGGCTTTGGGGTAGGCCTCGACGAAAGTCACGTCGGTATGCCAGGAGCTGGCTCGCTGGCCCTCGGCACCGTCCAGCTCCAGTAAAAAACGCGTGCCTTCGCGCACCGGTACGGTCGGGTGCGCCACCGGTTCGCCGAGCAGGTGGGCGAACGCCTCCTGGCGCTGATCGTCGAGCTGGGTCTGCTCGCGGAAGAAGATCACTTTGTATTGCACCAGTGCCTGTTGAATGGCTTCGACGGTGGCGGCATCCAGCTCGCCCGAAAGCTGTACCCCACGGATTTCGGCACCGATGCGACCGGCCACCGGGTGGATTTCAAGCGCGTGAACAGCGGGTTGTACTGCGAAAGCGGCATTGCTCATGGGTAGACCCTCATCAGACTGCTTGCGGTTGAACCGGCCACGAAACACTGCTCTATCTATATTCAATTTAGATCTAATAGATATCTACATGCTTCGTTGACGGAATAAGAGGTTGCATTTAAAACCTCAGTCAACCCTCGTCGCAAATGCCTTCGAGCTATTTTTAGGATGCCGGAAAAGCATATGGATCTTCGCCAGTTGCGTTACTTCATCGCCCTCGACGAACACCGCAGTTTCGTGCGCGCGGCCGAGGCCATGGGCATTACCCAGCCTGCCTTCAGCCGCAGCATTCAGGGGCTGGAGCACGAGTTCGGCTGCGTCCTGGTGGACCGTGGCAGCAAGGATTTGCGCCCCACCCCCGAAGGCCTGGTGGTGCTGCAACATGCCCGCAGCCTGGTGCAAGGCGCGGCCCTCTTGAATGCCGAAGTGACACAGATGACCAAGCTCGATGCCGGCGAACTGCGCTTCGGTTGCGGCCCGGCACCGGCGGTGAAACTGGTGCCGGATGCAGTGGCGCAATTCATCAACGCACACCCGAAAGTGCGCACCTGTTTCGAGGTGGATAACTGGGAAAAACTCAGCCGCGCCCTGAGCCGTGAAGAGATCGAATTCTTCATCGCCGACATCCGCCATTTCGAGTCCGATCCGAACTTCCAGACCCAGGCTTTGACACCCAAGCGCGGCGTGTTTTTCTGCCGGCCAGGGCACCCGCTGCTGGCCAAGGAGAGCCTGTCGACCAACGACATGTTCGATTACCCGCTGGCGACCACGATGATCCCGCCAGGCATTCGCAAACTGCTGGCGAACCTCAGTGGCCGAGTGGATTTTTCGCCGAGCATCGAGACCGAGCATTTCCCGGCGCTGGTGAAAGTGGTGCTGCAATCGAATGCGATTGGCGTCGGCACGGAGGAGGCGTTTATCGAGGACATTGCCCAGGGTTCGCTGGTGCTACTGCATTGGCGCAACTTGCCGCAGAACATCGAGAGCATGAATGCGCGGTGCGGGATCGTCAGTCGCACCGGGTTCAGGCTGTCGCCGGCGGCGCGGGCGATGATCGAGACGTTGGTGGCGGTGGACAGGCAGCAGATGGCCGTTGCGGTTTGATGGCCTCTTCGCTGACAAGCCAGCTCCTACAGGATATATGGAGTCTTCGTAGGAGCTGGCTTGCCAGCGAAGGCGTCCTCAAGATCACTGGATTTTCAGAGCCTGGCAGCAGCCAACTCCGGCGCCACCCAGTCGCTCACCTTGAACGACTTGCGAATCAGCTTCTGCTGCGAAGCCAGATCCACTGCATCCTGCAACTTGCCAAGGAACACCGGGTCAAGTGTCGAGGGGAAAACCTCACTCAGCTTCTGATCTTTTAGATCCTGACTGAGGATCACCGCCGGATAACTCGCCAGCCCCGACACCAGCTGAATGTAGGCGTCCTTGTTGCTGTCCTGGGTCAGCCACTCCACGGCCTGCTGTTGGGCCTTGAGCAGTTTCGCCACCGCGTCCGGATGCGCATCGACAAACTTCCCGCTCCCTATCAGCACCGCCTGCACGCTGCCGGCGCCACCCAGATCCTTGGTGCTCAGCGGCAACTCGGCAAGCCCCTTGGCTTGCAATGCCGTCAGCCCGGAACCGCCCCATGACGCATCGATCTGCTTCGCCGCCAGCGCTGCGACCGCCGCGTTGAAGTCGAGGTTGATGACTTTCACATCCTTCTCGCTCAACCCCTGGCTGGCCAGCGCCGCATCGAAGGACAACTGGCTGGCGGTGCCACGGAAGATCGCCACGCGTTTGCCCTTGAGGTCTTGCAGGGTCTTGATCCCCGAACCTGGCACCACCCCGAGGTAATGCTTGACCCCTCGCGCCGAGGCACTGAGCAGTCGCGTATCCAGTCCATTGGACTTGCCGATGATGGCCGCCAGATCGCCGAGGTAAGCCAGGTCAACCTGACCGTTGGCGAACGCCTCGTTGATCACCGGGCCGGCGCCCTTGAAGAAGCTCCACTGAATCTTGATGCCCTGATCGGCGAAAGCCTTTTCGAAGATCTGTTGATCACGCAGCACATCCACGACACCGCCACCTGAGTGCTGGGTACCGGCACTCAGGTCCGGCACGGCGATGCGGATTTCCTTGAGCTCAGTGGCGTTGGCCGTGAAAGCCAGCAGGCCCGCCAAGGCCGGTGCGGCGAACAGACTGATGACACGTTTGAAAGGAAGGTTCATGGGTGCGGCTCCTTGGGGCAACGGGCGTTGAGGAACCGAAAGTAGGTCGAAGTTGAACCAACACTTAAATACTATAAATTCACATTTTTAGACCATTTAGATCTATATCAATGCTTCCGGGCCTCTTGGCCAGGTATGCAGGAACGGCATCGAAAATATTCTTCGAAGGCATTGGATGCGGAGGCTTAGGGAGGCCATAAATGGCTTCTCTTATCTCTAAATAGTATTGATTTGAATTTTTATAGATCAATTTTGCATACGCCTTGTACCCCTGTGGGAGCGAGCTTGCTCGCGATGGCGGTGTCTCATCCAGCACATAAGCCGCCTGACACGCCCTCATCGCGAGCAAGCTCGCTCCCACAAAAAGCAGGCTTGCATTGCAACCCGACAACGGAGGTCACCCATGGCCCGTATTTCTCTTCTCAGCCTACCTCTTGCCGCACCACCGCTTAACGGCAAGTTGCTGTGGCCACGGCTGGGCCAGCGGTTGCTACCGTGGTTATTGCCAGTCGGTTTGTTTTCGCTCTGGTGGCTCGCCAGCCGCTATCACTGGATGAGTGAGCAGATCCTGCCGGCGCCGACCCTGGTCTGGAACAGCGCGCTGGAATTGTTCCAAGGTGAGTTGTGGAGCCATTTGTGGATCAGCCTGCAACGCTTGTTCTGGGGGCTGCTGGCCGGGATCGGCACTGGCGCGGTTTTGGGTGCGGCACTGGGTTTCAGTCGTCGACTGGAGCGTCTGGTATTTCCAATCTTCGCCGGGTTGGCGCAAGTCCCGACCCTGGCCTGGATTCCGTTGTTCATGGTGTTTTTCGGCATCGGTGAGGTGCTGAAACTGGTGGTGCTGATCAAGGCCATCGTGGTGCCGGTGACCCTGCATACACTGGTCGGCGTGCGCGATGCACAACCCAGGCTGCGCGAGGCCGCCGCCGTGTTGCGCCTGCCCAGGCATCTGTTGATCCGACGCCTGGTGCTGCCTGCTGCACTACCGGCCTTCATGGCCGGTGTGCGCCTTGCGTTGGCTGCCGGCTGGACCTCGCTACTGGCTGTCGAACTGCTCGCGTCCAGCGAAGGCATCGGATACCTGATGGTCTGGGCGCGGCAGCTGTTCATGCTCGACATCGTGTTCGTGTGCATTGTGGTGATCGGCTTGATCGGCGTGGCGATGGATCGCGGTATCGGTCTGCTGGACAGGAAACTGGTGCATTGGCCGCACCCGGCCACCGCCGAAATCCGTCGTGGGCCACGCTATCAAGGTTGGCAACGCCTGCAACCGTGGCTGCTGCCATTGGCGCTTCTGGCGTTGTGGCAACTGACTTCGGATCAGCAGTGGATTGACCCGAACATTCTGGTCAGCCCGCTGGCCGTCCTGCAGACCACAAAGGATGGATTGCTCGACGGCACACTGCTTGGCGGCATGGCCCTGAGCCTGGGCCGAACCCTTGGCGGATTGCTGCTCGGCGGCGGGCTCGGGTTTGCCTTGGGGTTGCTGCTGGGGTTGTCGCACACCAGTGAACGCGTGCTCGGCCCAACCCTCGCCGCCATCCGCCAGATCGCCATTTTCGCCTGGGTGCCGCTGCTCACTGCCTGGTTCGGTCTGGGGGAATTGACCAAGTGGGTGTTCGTTGCCCTCGCCGCCTTTTTCCCGTTGTTCATCGCCACCCAACGCAGCGTCGCCCACCTGTCACCGCAACTGAACGAGGCCGCGCAAGTATTGCGCCTGAATCTGCGTCAGCGTCTCGGTCGACTGGTGCTGCCGGGCGCGGCGCCGGGAATTTTCGCCGGACTCCGGCTGAGCCTGATCTACGCCTGGCTTGGCACCATCGGCGCCGAATATTTCATGCCGTCCAACGGCGGCATCGGCAGCCAGATGATCGGTGCCCAGCAACTGCTGCGCATGGACCTGATCATGGCCGGCATGCTGCTGGTGGGCCTGACCGGCGCCCTGCTCAACCTCATTGGCCAACGCCTGGAAATCCGCGCCACTCGCTGGAGACACGCATGAACGCACCGATTGTCAGCTTCAATCACGTAGGCAAAAGCTTTGATGTCGACGGCTTCACACTTGAGGCCATTCGCGAATTCAACCTGGACATCGTCGAGGGTGAGTTCGTCGCCATCGTCGGTTCCAGCGGTTGCGGCAAATCCACTTTGCTGCGGTTGCTGGTGGGCCTCGACACGCAGTTTCGCGGGCAGATCCGCGTCGACGGTAAAGCCGTCACCGGCATCGGCGGCGAGCGCGGCATCGTCTTTCAGGAGCACCGCTTGTTCCCGTGGCTGAGCGTGGCCGACAACATCGGCCTGGGCCTGGTCAATGAGCCACTGAGCGCTGCACAAAAGCACAAGCGCATCGCTGATTTCATCGAACTGGTGGGCCTCGGCGACTTCGCCCGCGCCTATCCGCATCAGCTCTCCGGCGGCATGGCGCAGCGCGTGGCGATTGCTCGCGGCCTGGTGGCCAGCCCGCGAATTCTGCTGCTGGACGAGCCCTTCGGCGCCCTCGATGCACTGACACGCCAGCAGATGCAGGACGAACTGCTGGCGATCCGCGCCCGGGCAAAAATCACCACCGTGCTGGTCACCCATGATGTCGAGGAAGCGATCTTTCTCGCCGACCGCGTAGTAGTGATGGAACCGCGCCCCGGCCGCATCAAGCAAGTGGTCGAGATTGCCCTGCCCCATCCGCGCCAGCGCAGCAGCTTCGACTTCCACCAACTGCGCGAAGAACTGCTTCACGAACTCACCAGCGACGATCACTACCAGCCCCCTGTGCCGGTACAGGTCCGTGATTTGCCGCTGTCCTTCATTGCCTACTGAAAAAGGAAATGCCTGATGCCGCAACGTCCCAATTTTTTAGTGATCCTGGCCGATGACCTGGGCTTTTCCGACCTCGGCGCCTTCGGTGGTGAAATCCATACACCGAACCTCGATGCACTGGCCAACAATGGTTTGCGCCTGACCGACTTTCACACCGCACCAACCTGCTCACCGACCCGGTCGATGTTGCTCACCGGCACCGATCACCACATCGCCGGCATCGGCACCATGGCCGAAGCATTGACCCCGGACCTGATCGGCAAACCGGGTTACGAAGGGCACCTGAACGATCGCGTGGTCGCCCTGCCCGAGCTGCTGCACGAGGCCGGCTACCAGACCTTGATGAGCGGTAAATGGCACCTGGGCCTGACCGCAGAACTGGCGCCTCACGCCCGGGGTTTCGAGCGGTCGTTTTCGCTGTTGCCCGGCGCGGCTAACCATTACGGCTTCGAGCCGACCTACGATGAAACGACGCCACGGCTGCTGAAATCCACCCCGGCGCTGTACATCGAAGACGACCAATTCATCGACGAACTGCCCAAGGATTTTTATTCTTCCGATGCCTTCGGCGACAAGCTGCTGCAATACCTCAAGGAGCGCGACCAAACCCGGCCGTTCTTCGCTTATCTGCCTTTTTCCGCACCGCACTGGCCGTTGCAGGCGCCGGCAGAGGTGGTGGAAAAATACCGCGGGCGCTATGACGCTGGCCCTGAAGCACTGCGAATCGAGCGCCTGGAAAAACTCAAAAAACTGGGGCTGATCGAGGCCGATGTCGAGCCCCATCCGTTGATCCAGTTGACCGCACAATGGGATGCCTTGAGCGATGAGCAACGGCAGATCTCCGCAAGGGCCATGGAGGTGTATGCAGCGATGGTCGAACGCATGGACTGGAACATAGGCCGCGTCGTCGATTACCTGCGCCAACAAGGACAACTGGACAACACCTTCATCCTGTTCATGTCCGACAACGGAGCCGAAGGCGCACTGCTCGAAGCCTTCCCGAAATTCGGCCCGCAGTTGCTGACCTATCTCAATCAGCATTACGACAACAGCCTGGACAACATCGGCCGCGCCAATTCCTACGTCTGGTATGGGCCGAACTGGGCGCAAGTGGCGACCGCGCCATCGCGGCTGTTCAAGGCCTTCACCACCGAAGGCGGGATTCGCGTGCCGGCGCTTGTGCATTATCCGCAGCTGCCGCTCAAGGGGCAGATCAGCCACGGTTTCGGCACCGTGATGGACATCACGCCGACCATTCTCGACCTCGCCGGTGTGCGCCATCCGGGCAAGCAGTGGCATGGCAAACCCGTGGCGCAAATCCGCGGTAAATCGTGGCTGGGGTTTCTGTCGGGCGAGACAGCGCAGGTGCATGACGAGCACACCGTGACCGGGTGGGAATTGTTCGGACGACGGGCCATTCGACAGGGGCAATGGAAGGCGGTGTACATCCCGGGACCGGTCGGGCCGGCGACCTGGCAGCTGTATGACCTGGGCAATGATCCGGGGGAGATTCATGACCTGGCGTCGAGCCAACCGCAGAAGCTTGGTGCCTTGATCGGGCATTGGCAGCGGTATGTGGATGAGACTGGGGTGATATTGAGTGAGTCGCCGTTTCAGCCGGATTAGTACTGCCTGAACTATCGCCTTCGCTGGCAAGCCAGCTCCTACAGTAATTTGTGGCAAACACAAATTTTGTGTTCAACGCACATCCACTGTAGGAGCTGGCTTGCCAGCGAAGAGGCCCTTACAGACAACCCTTAAGCCTGGGCTGTACGCACCTTCTCCCCGACCACTTCTTCCCTGCGCTCAAACCGGTTAGCCCGCGCAAACGTGCCGAAATCATTGAACCGCAGGCCCATCTCGCGCATCACCTTGTGCCCCACCGGCACGGTCAACTGGCGGATGTAGAACGGTTCTTTCACCACAAAGTGATGGATGCCGTGGCTGCTGCCGAAATTGAAGCAGAACGCCTGCAACGGCCACAGCCACCATGCGTTCAGCACCTGGGTCTGCTGCATCACGTTGCCCGGTTCCACGTCACCGTAGTAGTGCATGTTCGAGCTGATGAAGTGCAGGCAGAACGTGCGCAACACATTCGGGCCGATGATCACCACCGCCGCGATGTCTACCACCTGCATCACCGACAACGTGGTCGCCGACCACTCGATGGGAGCCCCCATCAGATGCGCAATGCCGTTCGCTGCGTGGAAGCCGAGAAACACGTACCACGCGCCCCAATGCATCAGCGCCAGCGGTGCGTAGACCTTCAGCGTGCGCTGGACGATGCTGATCTTTTGCGCCCAGGCCTTGGCCCGCAGCATGCGGATGAACGACGACATCATGTTGTCGCCAATCATCAAGAATCGCGCGATACCCCATGGCTCGCCATTGGTAATGGCGCGTTCTTCCATGTCGGCTTCGGAGCCCGACACCTTGTGATGATTGAGGTGCAGATGGCGGCGAATCCATGGATTGATGGTGCTCGGCCGCGCCAGCCACACCAGCCCCATCATCAGGTTGTGCGGCACCTTCTGCTTGCGAAAGTACATGCTGTGGATCAGGTCGTGTTCCAGTTCATGGGTCAGCGAGGCGAAAAACGCGTTGAGTAGCAGGCATGCCCACCACGCCATGTGCCCCGTCATGTAGAGCGCCGCAGAACCAACCATACCGGCGATGGCAACGGTCAGGATGCCTGCGCCCATGGCGTCCTGATGCTTGAGAATCGGGTATTGCTCGCGCAGCTCGACGCCTCTGGCCAGCACCACTTCACGGATATGAGCTGATCGTTGGGCTGCATTCAGTCGTTGGGGGCTTGCAGAAGTACCGTCCATGCTTCCATCCTCTGATTATCGATGGTTGCATCCTGCCTTGCGAACCCTCGCAATGCGGTAGCCGAGAACGCCAACCTGTTGACCGGAAGCGCCAATCAGCATGACTGAACCGACCTCCCTCGCCAGCTGGACTCGCGCGCTGCGCAAGCAACTCGATGCCCTGGGCATCGATAGCACCGCCCTGTGCCAGCAAGCTGGCCTCGACCCAAATTTGATGGACGACCCGAACGCGCGCTACCCGCTGTCGGGCACCACACACCTGTGGCAATTGGCGGTGCAGGTCAGCGGCGACCCGGCGATCGGTTTGCGGGTTTCGCGTTTCGTCAGCCCGACCACTTTCCATGCGCTGGGTTATGCGCTGGTGGCCAGCGGCAGCCTGCGGGAAGTGTTCGAGCGCATCGTGCGCTATCACCAGGTGGTCAGCGATGCCCTGGAACTGGAACTGACCCGCACCGAAGATCGCTATTGTTTCCGTCTGAAAATCCCCGCTGGCAACCCGGCCCCTGCCTTCGAAGCCATCGATGCGTTCATGGCGATTTACGTGCGCACCTGCCGCAATCGCCTGGGCCGCGACTACGCGCCGCTGGCGACCTACCTGCGCCGCCCGGAGCCGGCGGACGCGCACCAATGGCATAAAGTCTTTCGCTCGCCCCTGCACTTCGGCGCCGACGAGGATCGACTGGAATTCGCCCTCGTCGACTTCGACAGCCATCTGGACGACGCTAACCCGGAGCTGGCCGAACACAACGAAACCGTGCTCAAGCGCACCCTGGCGCAACTCAAGCCGCTGACCTGGGAGCGCAAGGTCCGCGACGCCATTGAAGAACAACTGCCCGAAGGCGAACCCAGCGCCGAACACATCGCCAAGGCCCTGCACCTGAGCCTGCGCAGCCTGCAACGGCACCTGGCCGATGAAGGCTGCCGGTTCGATACGCTACTCAACGAAAGCCGCGAAAACCTCGCGCTGCTGCACTTGCGTGACCCGCAGGTTTCGCTCAGCGAGATCAGTTATCTGCTCGGGTTTGCCGATACCAGCAGCTTCAGCCGTGCGTTCAAGCGCTGGACCGGGATGACGCCGGGGCAGTTTCGGGACGGGTTGCGCTGATTGATTCGCAAGATGAGTTGGCTGATTGGCCCCATCGTCGGAACGCCGCCCGGAGCGGGCCCGCTCTCACAGTTTTTTCGGTGATCACAAATCTCTGATTCACCCAGATCTCCTGTGGGAGCGAGCTTGCTCGCGATAGCGGACGGTCAGTCGACACACCTGGAGACTGACACACCGTCATCGCGAGCAAGCTCGCTCCCACAAGGGATATGCGTCGAGTGTCAGACTGTGGCCAGTTCCCGCAACCGGACAGCATCGAGGATTTCGATTTCGCCGTAACTCAGCCCGATGATCCCCTGCCCCTGCAGCTCCTTGAGGATCTGGTTGGTGGTCTGGCGTGACAGCGACAACATGGCGGCAAGCTGCTCCTGGGGCAGTTGCAGGACACGGCGCGGTGGGGTGGTCTCGCCATAGCCTTCGGCGATCATCAGCAAGCGGTGCGCCAGCCGTGTCGGGGCCGGCAACAGGCTCAGTTGTTCGAGGTTGATGAAGGTCATGCGCAATTTCTGGCTCATCAGCAATGCCAGTTGCCGCCAGTGCTGCGGATACTCGTCGAGCAGCGCCAGCAAGGTGTTCTGAGGAATGTGCAGCAGCGTGCACTGGCCCACGCCGTAGGCATCGTGGGTGCGTGGCTGGCCATCGAACAGGCCGATTTCCCCGAACCAGTGCGACGGTTCCACCAGGCTCAACAAGGCTTCCTTGCCCTGCTCGCTCACGGCGCCGACGCGCACCGTGCCTTCAAGCATCGCGTAGAGGCCACAGGGCGGATCGCCACGCTTGAACAGCCGCTGGCCCGGTGACAAGCGCCGCACCCTGGCCACCGACAGCAAACTATCCTGTAGGGAAACAGGCAAATGGCTGAACCACTGACCACTCATCAGGCGTGGACGCCAGACCTGCATATCCATGAAAACTCCTAGAGATTGTCGCCTGGCTGACAGTGCGGGAAGTGGCCCCGGGGCATGATCGATCACCCCACAGGAGAACAACAATGAAAAGCCTCGTCGACCACCTCAGTCAATACGCCGCCTACCACCGTGACCCACGCAACATCGCCTCGCACTTTATCGGCATTCCACTGATCGTAGTCGCCGTCGCGGTGTTGCTGTCGCGGCCGGAGTGGGCGATGGGGGGCGTGTGGCTGTCACCGGCGGTGCTCGTCTCGCTGGCATCGGCGTGGTTTTACCTGCGCCTGGAATGGCGCCTGGGCGTGTTGATGACGGTGTTGCTCGGGCTGAGTGTCTGGGCCGGTCATGTGCTCGCGCAGCAAAGCACGCTGGTCTGGTTGAGCAGCGGCGTGGCGATGTTCGTGGTCGGTTGGGCGATCCAGTTTGTCGGTCACCACTACGAAGGGCGCAAACCGGCATTTGTCGATGACGTGACCGGGTTGATTGTCGGGCCGTTGTTCGTGGTGGCCGAGCTGGCGTTCCTGCTGGGGATGCGGCATGAGCTCAAAGAGCAGATCGAGGCGCGGGCGGGTGGGGTGCGGGTCAATCCGAAGCGTGCAGCTGCTTAGATAGCAATCGCGAGCAAGCTCGCTCCCACAGTAGATCTATGGCGTACATTGACCCCCTGTGGGAGCGAGCTTGCTCGCGATGCTTTTGCCTTAGATGTTGGCGACTTTCTGCCAGACCTTCGGCTTGAAGAACAGCGTCTCGCCCTTGGCCAACCCGATCAGGCTGTCGTGATCCTTGACCACTTCGGCCTCGATCAGATCGCTCTGCCCTTCGACCTTCAGCGTCACCCGGGTCGTCGCACCCAACGGACGGATATCCCGCACTTCGGCCGCGTGGTGATCCTCCAGTTCATGACGTGACAGCGACACCTCGTGCGGACGGAACAGCACGTGGTTGTCTTCGCCCAGGTGCAGACGGTTCGAATCACCAAGGAAGTGGTAGACGAAATCGCTGGCCGGGTTTTCGTAGACGTCGCCCGGTGAACCGATCTGCTCGATCACACCCTTGTTCATCACCACGATACGGTCGGCGACTTCCATCGCTTCTTCCTGGTCGTGGGTCACGAACACCGAGGTCAGGTTGATGTCTTCGTGCAGGCGCGCCAACCATCGGCGCAGCTCTTTACGGACCTTGGCGTCGAGGGCGCCGAAAGGTTCGTCGAGCAGCAGCACTTTCGGCTCCACTGCCAGCGCCCGGGCCAAGGCAATGCGCTGACGCTGACCGCCGGAGAGCTGTTCCGGGTAGCGATCCGACAGCCAGTCCAGTTGCACCATGTTCAGCAGTTCGTGAACTTTGGTGGCGATCTGGCTTTCGCTCGGGCGCTGGTTTTTCGGCTTCATGCGCAGGCCGAACGCGACGTTGTCGAACACTGTCATGTGGCGGAACAGGGCATAGTGCTGGAACACGAAACCGACGTTGCGATCACGTACGTCGTGGCCGGAAACGTCTTCACCGTGGAACACGATGTTGCCCTGGTCCGGGGTTTCCAGACCGGCGATGATCCGCAGCAGCGTGGTCTTGCCGCAGCCCGACGGACCGAGTAACGCGACGAGTTCGCCGCTCTGGATATCCAGGCTGATGTTGTCCAGCGCCTTGAAGGCATGGAAGTTCTTGCTGACGTTACGCACTTCGATCGACATGAATTATTCCTCCGCGGCGCTGGCGCGCAGGCGGTTGATACGGTTTTCGCTCCACTGCTTGAGCAGCAGGATGAAGAGCGCCAGGATCAGCAACAGGCTCGCCACGGCGAACGCGGCCACGTGGTTGTATTCGTTGTAGAGAATCTCGACGTGCAGCGGCAGGGTGTTGGTCACCCCGCGAATGTGCCCTGACACCACCGACACCGCACCGAACTCCCCCATGGCCCGCGCGGTGCACAACACCACGCCGTAGATCAGGCCCCATTTGATGTTGGGCACGGTGACGTGCCAGAACATCTGCCAGCCGTTGGCCCCGAGCAAACGCGCAGCCTCCTCTTCCTGGGTGCCTTGTTCCTGCATCAGCGGGATCAGCTCCCGCGCCACGAACGGCACGGTAACGAAGATCGTCGCCAGCACGATGCCCGGCAGGGCGAAGACAATCTGGATGTCGTGGTCCTGCAACCAAGGGCCGAACAGACCTTGGGCGCCGAACATCAACACATAGACCAGACCGGCAATCACCGGCGATACCGAGAACGGCAGGTCGATCAAAGTCACCAGCATGCTCTTGCCGCGGAACGAGTACTTGCTCACGCACCACGCCGCGCTGACGCCGAACACCAGGTTCAGCGGCACGGAGATCAGTACGGCGATGACCGTGAGTTTCAGTGCCGACAGCGCGTCCGCCTCAAAGATCGCGGTGAAAAACGCACCGAGGCCGAGCTTCAGGCCCTGGGACACCACGATGAACAGCGGCAGCAGCAGAAACAGCGCAAAAATCAGCCAGCCAAGGCCGATCAGGATTCGCCGCGAAGTCGCGCTGCCACGACGGGCAGCGTTCGAGGAAGCGGCAGCAATGGACGATTGGGACATGGGTGCCGCCTCCTTATGGGGTTTCGATGCGCCGCTGCAACAAGTTGATCAGCAGCAACAGGACGAAGGAAACCACCAGCATCAGTACACCAATGGAGGTCGCGCCGGTGTAATCGTATTGGTCGAGCTTGACCATGATCAGCAGCGGCAGAATCTCGGTTTTCATCGGCATGTTACCGGCAATGAAAATCACCGAACCGTACTCGCCGACCCCGCGGGCAAAGGCCAACGCGAAACCGGTAAGCCATGCCGGCAGCAGTGCCGGCAGCAGGATATGACGGAAAACCTGCAACGGTTTTGCACCCAGGCACGCTGCCGCTTCTTCGACTTCACGGGGGATATCCGCCAATACTGGCTGTACGGTACGTACTACGAATGGAAGTGTCACAAAAGTGAGGGCAAGGGTGATGCCCAAGGGGCTGTATGCGATCTTGAAACCCAGATCCGCTGCAAACTGGCCAACCAGGCCGGTAGGGGTGTACAGCGCCGTCAGCGCAATACCGGCCACTGCCGTGGGCAATGCGAACGGCAGGTCGATCATGGCGTCGATGACTTTGCGCCCCGGGAAGGTATAGCGCACCAATACCCAGGCCAGTAGCGTGCCGATGATGCCGTTGATGATCGCGGCACACAGGGCGGTGCCGAAGCTGAGCTTCAGCGCGGCCAGCACCCGCGGTGCCGAGATGATTGCCCAGAACTGATCCCAGGTGAGTTGAGCGGCGTGCACGAACATCGCCGCCAGTGGTATGAGCACAATCAGGCTGAGGTACACCAAGGTGTAGCCCAGCGTCAGCCCGAAGCCGGGTATGACGGGGGAGATACGACGCGACATAAAAGTCCTTGGTTAAAATTTGTTCAGATCACCGCGATTCATGTAGGAGCGGCGGTGCGCCGCTCCTGCATTTATGCAGCTTAAGCCAGGTTACTGCGCCTGGTAGATCTGATCGAACACCCCGCCGTCATTGAAAAATTTCGGCTGTGCGGCTTTCCAGCCGCCGAAGTCCTTGTCGATGCTCACCAATTCCAGTTTCGGGAACTGCTGGGCGTACCTGGCGGCCACATCCTTGTCACGTGGACGATAGAAGTTCTTCGCCGCGATTTCCTGGCCGACCGGACTGTACAGGTGCTTGAGGTAGGCTTCGGCGATCTGCTCGTTGCCCTTTTTCTCGGCATTCTTGTCGACTACCGCTACGGGTGGCTCGGCGAGGATCGACAGCGAAGGCACGACGATGTCGAATTTTTCGGCACCGCCCTCTTCTTTCAGAGCCAGGAAGGCTTCGTTTTCCCAGGCCAGCAACACGTCGCCCTGACCGTTGTTGACGAAGGTAATGGTCGAACCACGAGCACCGGTATCCAGCACTGGCACGTGTTTGAACAGGGTTTGCACGTATTCCCTGGCCTTGGCTTCGTCGCCGCCATTGGCTTTCAGGCCATAGGCCCAGGCCGCGAGGAAGTTCCAGCGCGCACCGCCGGAGGTTTTCGGGTTCGGTGTGATCACCGAGACGTCATTCTTGACCAGGTCGCCCCAGTCCTTGATGCCTTTGGGGTTGCCCTTGCGCACCAGGAACACGATGGTCGAGGTGTAAGGCGTGCTTGCGTCCGGCAGGCGTTTTTGCCAGTCCGCCGGCAGGGTCTTGCCGAGCTTGGCGATTTCGTCGATGTCACCGGCCAGGGCCAGGGTCACGACGTCGGCACGCAGGCCATCGATCACCGCCCGGCCTTGCTTGCCCGAACCGCCGTGGGATTGCTGGACCTTAACGGTGTCGCCGGCATGATCCTTCTGCCAGAACCTGATGAATTCGGCGTTGTAGTCCTGGTACAGCTCGCGGGTCGGGTCGTACGACACGTTGAGCAGCTCGTAATCCTTGGCTACCGCGGAACCGGCAAAAAGGGCGCTGGCCAGGGCGGCCAAAGCGAAGTGGCGAATCGACGACATGGTGAAAGCTCCTGGAATTCTTGGCTTGTTGGCTTTTTTTATGGATTTCTGGAATCGCGTTGCCGGTTCAAAGATCGCAGCCTTCGGCAGCTCCTACAGGTGATTGCGTGCTTGTGCAGGAGCTGACGCAGGCTGCGATCTTTTTCAGCCCGACTTGTTGCCCGGCTGCTGCAAGCGGAATTTTTCTTTGCGTTCGATCTGCACCACCTGGGCGTTGTGCACGGTGATTTCCACGGCGCCAAAGCGCAGGTCGCGCAGGGCACTCTGGATTTCACGCAGGATGGTGGCTTCGTCTTGACCGTCGACGCTTCGCAGGGATGCGCTCATATTGCTGCTCCTTCAACTGAGAGGTTGCCTCGCAGTGTCGGCACTGCTTGCGGCGTGAGAGCAATACTAGAGAGGTGTTGATATTCTTAAAAAGACTATTTAAGAATGTTTATATAACCAGAAGAGATTAATTGAAGGGACAAGGGCTTGAGGTGAATCACCCTCTTTCAAGCACACAAAAAAACTGTAGGAGCGGGCTTGCCCGCGAAGACGGACTGTCAGGCGACAATGAAGTTGAATGTACCGGCCTCTTCGCGGGCAAGCCCGCTCCTACAGGATTTGTGTATTACCGGGGCAGTGAGGTAACTGTTCCAATCACCGGCGCATGCATCCAATTCAGCTGCGCCGCAGGCACCGGCCGTCCGAACCAGTAACCCTGACCAAAATCACATCCCTGCTCGAGGAGGAAAGCCGCCTGTTCGATCTGCTCGATCCCTTCGGCATGCACCTGCATGCCCATGCTCTGCGCCAGGGCAATGATTACCCGTGAAATCGCCGCATCATCCTCATCCCACGGCAATCCAGCGACGAAGCCCTGGTCGATTTTCAGCTTCTGCACCGGCAGACGCTTGAGTCGCAACAACGATGAATAACCTGTGCCGAAGTCGTCGATGGCCAGGCGCACCCCCAACTCGCGCAGGCGATGCATTTGCTCCAGCGCGACTTCCGGGTCCTCCATCACCGCGCTTTCGGTCACTTCCAGCTCCAGAAACGCCGGATCCAGCCCGGTTTCCCGCAGGACCTGCGCCACCTGCCGATACAACTCACGACGGGCGAACAGGCGCGAAGAAACGTTTACCGCGACGAAGGACAGCGCCACCCCGTCTTGCTGCCACTGGCACATCTGCCGGCACGCCTGCCGCATCACCCAGGCATCGATTTCGGCAATCAGACCGGTTCGCTCGGCGACCGGAATGAATTCCGCCGGCGACACCAATCCCCGCTGCGGGTGCTGCCAACGTACCAGTGCCTCGACGCCAATCAGGCGACTGCTCTTGAGGTCGTGAACCGGCTGGTAATAAACCCGCAGCTCTTGCCGGTTCAGGGCGCGACGCAACTCGGAGGCGATCTCGACCCGTTGCTGGGCGTGGGCCGTCAGCTCTTCGGTGTACAGGGCATAATCATTGCGCCCCGTGCTCTTGGCCTTGAACAGCGCAGAGTCGGCATTACGCAGCAGTTGCTCGATGTTCAAGGCATCGCTGGGGAACAGGCTGATGCCAATGCTGGCGTTGATGAACAACTGATGGTCATCGATAGAGAAGGGTGCTTTGAGGCCGTCGATGATCCGCTGGGCCAACGCAGCGGCCTGAACCAATTGCGGACAGCTTTCGGCGAGTACGGCGAACTCATCCCCACCCAATCGCGCCAGGGTGATGCCCGTGCCGAACATGGCGCCCAGGCGTTCAGCCACCGCCTTGAGCAACTGATCGCCGATGGTGTGCCCAAGGCTGTCGTTGATCATCTTGAAGTGATCGAGATCGATCATCAGCAGCGCGCAGCCACGCTTGTGGACCTGCGCCGAGGCCAGGGCCTGTCCGGTGCGGTCGGTGAATAGCAGGCGGTTCGGCAGGTCGGTCAGCGGATCGTGGTGCGCCAGGCGCATCAGTTCGTGTTCGGAGTCCTTGATTGCACTGATATCGGAAAACACCGCCACGTACTGGCTCGGCTGGCCATTGTCATCATGGATCAGGCGGATCGTCTGCCATTGCGGGTAAATTTCGCCGCTTTTGCGCCGGTTCCAGATTTCCCCACTCCACTCCCCTGTGCGTTCAAGCGTAGCGAACATTGCCTGATAGAAGTCAGATGGATGACGTCCGGACTTGAACATATTGGGGCGCTGTCCGAGCACATCCTCACAACCGTAACCGGTGATTTCCATAAAGGCCCGGTTCACATGGACGATCACGCCTTCCCGATCGGTGACCAGCACGCCTTCGCGGGTACAGTCAAAAACAGCAGCCGCCTGGCGCAGGCGCTCGCGATTGGTATTGCGTTCGTGCAATGTGGCGCCGATCCCCAGACACCGCAGCAGCCGCGCCCGGGCAACGAAGATCAACCCGGTGCTGAACAGCCCCCAAACATAACCGTTGATCAGTTGCCATCGCAGTCGCTCGGCAGAGCTATCGAAGAAACTGTTCAATAAATAGCCACTGATCTGTAGCCAAACCACAGAAAGCAACAGATAGAGCAGCGCTGTGCGCAAGGCATCGCGATAGGTGGCAGACATCCGACGATCCATGTCCCGACAAATAGGAGGGGATTATAGTTTAAAGACACATCCAGCCACTCTTATCTGAAAGGGCGACTGGTTTTCTGTGTGGGCTTAGTGATAATGCAATGGCTGTTTTTTCTTTATCGAGGGCCCTATAGCCTATGTGGTACGAAGGTTTTCTTGGCTTGTCGCCCTGGTCTCTGGTAGCAGTCACCCTGCTGATGACCCACGTCACGATCATTGCCGTCACGGTCTATCTGCATCGTTACTCGGCCCATCGCTCCCTGGAGCTGAATGGTGGCCTTAAACATTTCTTCCGTTTCTGGCTGTGGCTGACCACGGCGCAGAACACCCGCGAGTGGACCGCCATCCATCGCAAGCATCACGCCAAATGCGAAACCGTCGATGACCCGCACAGCCCGGTCATCAAGGGTTTGTCCACGGTGTTGCGCAAAGGCGCCGAGCTGTACCGCGCCGAAGCGGAAAACCCCGAGACGCTGCGTATCTACGGCAAGAACTGCCCCGAAGACTGGATCGAGCGCAACCTCTACAGCCGCTATCCGCTACTGGGCATCGCCATCATGGGCGTTATCGACCTGCTGCTGTTCGGCACCATCGGCATCACCATCTGGGCTATCCAGATGATGTGGATCCCGGTATGGGCCGCCGGCGTGGTCAATGGCCTGGGTCATGCCATCGGCTACCGCAACTTCGAATGCCGCGATGCGGCGACCAACCTGGTGCCGTGGGGCATCCTGATTGGCGGCGAAGAACTGCATAACAACCATCACACCTACCCTAACTCGGCAAAACTGTCGGTGAAGAAGTGGGAATTCGACCTGGGTTGGGCGTGGATTCAAGTCTTCAGTTTCCTGCGCCTGGCCAAGGTTCAACGGGTTGCGCCGATCGCCCATCGCGTCGAAGGCAAGGGCAATCTGGACATGGACACCGCCATGGCGATCCTCAACAACCGCTTCCAGATCATGGCCCAGTACCGAAAACTGGTGATCGGCCCGCTGGTCAAACAAGAGCTGGAAAAGGTCGATCACTCGGTACGTCACCAGTTCCACCGGGCCAAACGCCTGCTTTCGCGGGAGACCAGCCTGCTGGATGACAAACACCATGTACGCATCCAGAACATGCTCGAGCACAGTCAGGCGCTGAAGGTAATTTACGAGAAACGCCTGGCCCTGCAGCAGATCTGGGTCAAGACCAGCTCAAATGGCCACGACATGCTGGCGGCCATCAAGGACTGGGTACACGAAGCCGAAGCCAGCGGGATTCAATCGCTGCGCGACTTCGCCGATCAGTTGAAGACTTACTCCCTGCGCCCTGCCGCTGTCTGATTGCACCTGTGGGAGCGAGCTTGCTCGCTCCCACATTGATTGGTGGCCGCAAAAAAGCATCGCCAGTACCGCCCGGCGGGAGCCGGTTCCCTAGCCACAAAAGGCGGGAACTTCATCTAAAAACACCTATCTCAAAGACACTTCGCCATCCCCGGCGGGCTTGGTAATGGCCGTTATCGAACACGCGGCATGCCCTTTGAGATTTGTGTCGATGGCCCAAAAAAACCTGCAAGACTCATCTCCGACCCATTGGCCCGAGGCCGCGCAGACCCTGATGGCGCTGATGCACGCCCAAGGCGAAGTCGCACGACTGAGCGAACGCGAGCAGTTGTTCAACACCTTGCTGGCGAGCGTCAACGCGGTGCTGTGGGCATTCGATTGGGAAACCCGCCGGGTGCTTTACGTCAGCCCCGCCTATGAACGGATCTTTGGCCGTTCGGCCAATCTGCTGCTGGCCAACTGCGATCAATGGCGCGACAACATCTATCCCGACGACCTGGACTATGCCGAACGCAGCCTGGCCGAAGTGCTGGACAAAGGCGCCGTGGAAGACCGCGAGTATCGAATCATTGCCGCCGACGGCCAGGTGCGCTGGCTCAGCGACAAATGCTACATCAACCGCCAGGCCGAGCCGGGGGAACCGGTGATCATCGTCGGCATCGCCGAAGACATCACCGACAAGAAGCGGATGGAAAGTGAACTGCACCGCCTGGCCACCACCGACGCCCTGACCCAGAGCAGCAATCGCCGGCACTTCTTCGAATGCGCCCACCGCGCGTTCGCCCACGCCCGGCAACAGGGCGAGCCGCTGTCGTTCCTGATGCTGGACATCGATAACTTCAAAATAATCAACGACACCTACGGCCACCAGGAAGGCGACAACGTGCTGCAACGTATTGCCGATAGCGGCCGCGCCGCGTTGCGCCGTGGCGACCTGTTCGGGCGCATTGGCGGTGAGGAGTTCGCGGCGGTGTTTCCCGGCTGTACACCGCAGATGGCCCTGCAAGTGGCGGAACGCTTGCAACTGCAGATTCAGCGACTGCGTTTCAGCCATGAAGGCCAAACGTTCGGCATCACCGTCAGCCAGGGCCTGACCAGCCTGACCGCCGCGGACGAAAACGTGGAAAACCTGTTTTCCCGGGCGGATGCCGCGATGTACCAGGCCAAGCGCGACGGCAAGAACCGGATTGTCACCGCCTAAGGCCCTGTAGGAGCTGGCTTGCCAGCGAAGGCGGTATATCTGACACACCTCGTTGCCTGGATTCGCTGGCAAGCCAGCTCCTACAGGTTTTTCGTCGATCTTATTTTTTGCGCAAACGCATCAACTCCGGCAAGCCGATCTTGAGCAGCCGCGCCGTCCGGCTCTTCGCCAGCGCCTCGATGCCCTCATGCTCGGTCAGGCGTGCCATCTGCGCCGCCATGTTCATCACCAGCGCTTCGCGCGAGTAAACCCCGCCACCGAGCTGGTAGGCCGCCGCAATCAGCTCCCGCAACTCCAGCGGCAGACGCCAGCGCGTACGCAGGGCCGAACCATAGGCCGCGCCAAACTCAGCCAGCACTTCGCCCACTTCCTCCTGCTCGTCCAGTTCGCCGCCGGCCTGTTTCCATTCCTGCAGACAGCGCAGCAATGCCAGATCGCCGAGACGATGCAACATGCCAGCGCAATAGCAGCGCTCCTGATCCAGATCGAGCAAGCGCGCCAGGGTTCGTGCGTATTCGGCGGTGTGCAGGGACAGTTCCCAGTTACGCTCGGCATAGTCGGCCAATTGCGGATCGCTGAGCCGGGCACTGCGCTTGAGCGCCAGCCCGAGAATCAGGTTCATGCTCTGCCCGGTACCCAGGCGATGCAGTGCCTGGGACAGGGTTTGCACCGCGGCGCCGTGGTGCTGGGCCGCGCTGTTGGCAGCGGCGATCAGCACAGCGGTAACCTGCGGATCGGTGCGGATTTCGTCTTCCAGCACCGTCAGGTCGAGACCATTGGGGTTGAGGCTGCGTTTGACCGCCACTTGCACGTCGGTCATCAATGGCGCGCCGTCAGCCAATTCACGTCGACGCTCCAAATACACCGACAATGTCATGCCCGGCGCCAGCGCCGGCACTTCGCATGAGACTTCTTCGCCAGCGTTCAGCAGCAACGCCTGCAACCGCTGAGTCAGGCTTTGCATGTTCAGGGGCTTGGTCAGGTATGCGGCCGGAGCCAGCGGCAAGGCCTCGCGCACGCTGGCGCTGTCGTTGCGACTGCTCATCAGAATGAACGGCATGGGTGGATTGCGTTTGTGCTGGCGGATGCTGCGCAGCACATTCAGGCCATCGACACCCGGCAACTCCCAGTCGGCGATCACCAGGTCATAGGGGTTGTCCGCCAGCAACTCCAAGGCCTGCCGACCATCGGCGCACAGATCCAGCCGCGCATCGCAGCGTACACTCAACAACACTTCCTTGAGCAAATCCCGGGACCAAGGGTCGGCCTCGGCAATCAGGACTCTCGGAACCGCGGGTAAAATGACGGTTGTCATACAGCTCTCCCTGGCAATGCTGGAACCTTAGCCAATGCTGGCCATTCGATACAGCGCTAATGCGCGGGATGCGTTTCAAGAGCCATGAAAAAACCCGCCGAAGCGGGTTTTTTGTGGATCAGGTCACACTGGGTGATCAGAGCTCGGAGAAGCACTCTTCGATGATCGCCAGACCTTTGTCCAGTTGCTCGTCCGGCGAGGTCAGCGGTACCAGGACGCGCAGAACGTTGCCGTAGGTGCCGCAGGACAGCAGGATCAGACCCTTGTCGCGAGCCTTGGCCACAACGGACGCCACAGCTGCAGCGTTCGGCTTGTGGCTGTCGCCGTTTTCGAACAGCTCGACCGCGATCATCGCGCCCAGGGCGCGGACTTCACCAATCACCGGGTACTTGGCCTGGATGGCCTTCAGACCGGTAACCAGACGCTCGCCAACAGCCTTGCAGCGGTCCAGCAGGTGCTCTTCCTCGAACACTTCCATCACGGCCAGGGCCGCGGCGCAAGCGATCGGGCTACCGGCGTAGGTGCCGCCCAGGCCGCCTGGAGCGATGGCGTCCATGTATTCGGCCTTGCCGCACACACCGGCCAGCGGGAAGCCGCCAGCAATGGATTTGGCGAAGGTGGTCAGGTCGGCGGCAACGCCCATCTGTTCCATGGCGAAGAAGGTGCCGGTACGGCCTGCGCCAGTCTGTACTTCGTCAGCGATCAGCAGGATGCCGTGCTGGTCGCACAGGGCGCGCAGACGCTTCATGAACTCTTTCGGAGCGACGTAGAAACCGCCTTCGCCCTGAACCGGTTCGATGATGATCGCGGCGATGTCTTTCGGCTCGGCGTCGTTCTTGAAGATGCGTTCGATGGAAGCGATCGAATCGTCGATGCTCACACCGTGCAGTTCGTTCGGGTACAGCGCGCGGAAGATGCCGCCTGGCATCAGGCCCATGCCGGCCGAGTAAGGCACGACTTTACCGGTCAGGCCCAGGGTCATCATGGTGCGACCGTGGTAAGCGCCGGTGAACGCGATCACGCCGGCACGGCCAGTGGCGGCACGGGCGATCTTGATGGAGTTTTCCACGGCTTCGGAGCCGGTGGTCACCAGCAGGGTTTTCTTGGCGAAATCGCCTGGCACCCTGGCGTTGATTTTTTCGCACACTTCCACGTACGGCTCGTAGGCCAGTACCTGGAAGCAGGTGTGGGTCAGCTTGTTCAGCTGTTCGGTCACGGCGGCGATGACTTTCGGGTGCAGGTGGCCGGTGTTCAGCACAGCGATACCGCCGGCGAAATCGATGAATTCACGACCTTCAACGTCGGTTACGGTCGCGTTCTTCGCGGAATCGGCGAAGATCGGGTGAATCTGGCCAACACCACGTGGAACAGCAGCGGTACGGCGGGCCATCAAATCAGCGTTAGTCTTGCTCATACAGTCCTCATTCACCGCTCATCGGGCGGCGTGGTTCAAGGATAAAGCGACGGGAAGCAACGGCGGCAGCATGCGATGATCGACTGCCACAGCGTTCCCGGCCACCGAGAAAATTCCGGTTTGAAGCGGCGCAAAGGGACAGCGCTCTCGTGCCCTTTGCGCTTGAAGCAATGCTCTTACTGGCTTAGATGCCCAGGCAGAGGTATTTGATTTCCAGATAATCTTCGATGCCGTACTTGGAGCCTTCACGGCCCAGGCCCGAGGCCTTGATGCCGCCGAACGGCGCGACTTCGTTGGAGATCAACCCGGTATTGACGCCGACCATGCCGTATTCCAGGGCTTCAGCCACACGGAACACACGACCCAGGTCGCGAGCATAGAAGTACGAGGCCAGACCGAACTCGGTGTCGTTGGACATCGCGATCACATCGGCTTCGTCTTTGAAGCGGAACAGTGGAGCCAGTGGGCCGAAGGTTTCTTCCTTGGCCACGGCCGCGTTGTTCGGCACGTTGGTCAGGATGGTCGGCTCGAAGAAGTTGCCTTCCATCGACTTGCCGCCGGACAGCACGGTGGCGCCTTTGGAAACGGCGTCGGCAATGTGCTCTTGCACCTTGGCCACGGCTTTTTCGTCGATCAGCGGGCCAGTGGTGGTGCCGACTTCCAGACCGTTACCAATCTTGAGCTTGGCCACAGCGGCCTTGAGCTTCTCGGCGAACGCGTCGTAGACCGAGTCCTGAATGTACAGGCGGTTGGCGCAGACGCAGGTCTGACCGTTGTTGCGATACTTGGAAATGATCGCGCCTTCGACGGCCTTATCCAGGTCCGCGTCGTCGAACACGATGAATGGCGCGTTGCCGCCCAGTTCCAGGGACACTTTCTTGATGTCCTTGGCGCATTCCGACATCAGTTGACGACCGATTTCGGTCGAACCGGTGAAGGACAGCTTGCGCACGATCGGGTTGCTGGTCAGCTCGCTACCGATGTCGCCGGCGCTGCCGGAAACCACGCTGAACACGCCAGCCGGGATGCCCGCACGCTGGGCCAGTTCAGCCAGGGCGAAGGCGGAGAAAGGAGTCTGCGAAGCAGGCTTGAGCACCATGGTGCAGCCGGCGGCCAGGGCCGGGCCGGCTTTACGGGTGATCATTGCAGCCGGGAAGTTCCACGGGGTGATGGCAGCGGTCACGCCGATCGGCTGCTTGATCACGATCAGGCGCTTGTCTGGCTGGTGGCCCGGAATCACATCACCGTAGATACGCTTGGCTTCTTCGGCGAACCACTCGATGAAGGAAGCGGCGTAAACGATTTCGCCCTTGGCTTCGGCCAACGGCTTGCCTTGCTCCAGGGTCATCAGGCGAGCCAGGTCATCCTGGTTCTCGATGATCAGCTCGAACCAGCGACGCAGCTTGGTCGCACGCTCTTTGGCGGTCAGTGCACGCCAGGCCGGCAGCGCCTTGTCGGCAGCTTCGATCGCACGGCGGGTTTCGGCAGCGCCCATTTTCGGCACGGTGCCCAGAATTTCGCCCGTTGCCGGGTTGTTGACCTTGATCGTCTGACCATTGTCCGCATCAACCCACGCGCCATCGATAAAGGCTTGCTGGCGGAACAACTGGGTGTCTTTAAGCTGCATGTCGGCTTTCCTTAACAGCACCGCAATGAATGCGGAGCAAATTATGATTGTTGAAAGGCGCCTCGATAGGCTGCCGTCAGGGAAATCATTCACCGGGCTGAAGCACATAAATAGCGCACTGATTCAAATCGCGCGGTTCAGCACCCAGATATGAGCGTTTGAAATCTCAAACGAATCCTAGGATCAAAGGGGGTAAAGGACAATAGCCTGTTCGAAAAAAAGAACGAAAACGACGCTTTTGCCTATTTTTTCTGATCAACGTAGCAAACGCGCGTTACAGCTTTAAAAAAACGCAGGCGATTCAGCAGCATGGACGCCCGCAGCGCATATGCGTATCATGGCGCCCGCTGCACCAGTAGCTCAGCTGGATAGAGTACTGCCCTCCGAAGGCAGGGGTCGTGGGTTCGAATCCCGCCTGGTGCACCATACGTTGTAGCGAGAAAGCCTCAGGCCGTTGGGTCTGGGGCTTTTTTGTGGGTGTTTGAAGGCTTGGCGCCTAATGATCAATGCTGTTTTTTTCAAACAGCCGGGCGATGTCTCTCGCGCTATGCAGCACACGTTCGACCTTGATCCCGTCGTCCATCAAACAGTAGAAAACCAGATATCGACCATGGGCAAGCATTCGCAATCCCTTGGCGCAATCGTCTCTTGAAACACCCAGGTTCGGTTGATCGATCAATCGTGTGCACTGCGTGCGTAGCTCGCCCACAAACGTCCGGGCCCGTTCCGGGTTGTCTCGGGCGATAAAACGAGCGACTTGCAGCAGATCGTCCCGTGCCAATGCGGAGAAAAGCAGTTGCCTCATGGACGGTTTTGCTCGGCTGCTACCTCATCAATCAGCGCATCAAGCTCGGCAAACACTGTATCGGCAGCAATGGCCGGACGCGGATCGTTGCGGCTGGCTGCAATGGCTTCACGAAGTTCGGCAGCCTGTAGCCGATCCAGCAGCTGTTGATAGGCCGCGTGCGGTAAAAGATAGGCGGCAGGACGATTGTGGTTGAGCACGGCAACAGGCTCGGAACCCGCTTGCTCGATCACCGTGCTCGGGCTGCGCTTGAGCTCGGTGATGCTGACCGAACGGCTTGCAAGTAGCTGTTCCATGACGGCTCCAAAGGTACGAAAAAAAGTACCTTATAGTGTTCCATTCCCGGCATGAGGGTCAACGAATCTCCGACCGGTGCTGCCCTGGCTCACAAAAAAACCGCCGAAGCGGTTTTTATCATTCTGTCGTCCAGTCGAACTCGTCGTACTCATCATCGTCCTCGTCGTCCTCGAAAAACTCCTCTTCAAGGTCGTCGTCTTCAACTATGTCTTCTTCCGGCTGGTTCAGCAGAAAGTCCTTGCGACTCTCGGTAATCGCTCGCCGCAGTTCTTCACCCTTTTGCGGGCAGTTGAGCATTTGGGCGATGCGGTCGATTTTTTTTGCCACGGCATCCTCCAACGCATCGGCTATGGCCTGATAGTGCGCGCTTTCGGGTCGGGATGCCAAATTCCCCGAGCACTGCGCACTTCAGTTTATTCCTGAAGACGGTTAGCGGTGATAGCGTCGCACCACGCTGCTGTTTCTCAGGACGTGGCCTTTGATTTTTTCCAGCAGCTGCGCACGGGTCAGGCCGGCGGGCAAGGCGTCCGGGGCCAGATCCAGGGCGTAGATCTGGATGATGTAGTGGTGCGCGCTGTCGCCAACGGGTGGGCAGGGGCCGATGTAGCCGGTGGTGTTTTTGCTGTTGGTACCGCCGAAGCCTTCGAGGCCGGGCTTGGTCCCGGCACCGGCCGGGATCTGGTGGGTAGCGGCCTTGATGCCGTAATGCACCCAGTGATCGACGCCCTGGCCTTTCTGGCCGTCCGGGTCGTGCATGACGATGGCGTAGCTTTGGGTGGCGGCCGGGCCTGTGTTCCAGTTCAACGCCGGGGAAATGTTGTGCCCACCGCAGCCGGCGGCATCACTGGCGGCGACCGAGGTGAACAGACGGTCATCGGAGACACCGGGAATGTTCAGGGTGAAGCGTTCCTGTGCCTGCGCCGGGAACTGCACGCAAAGGGCGACTGCCAAGGCCGCGAGCCAAGGGTTCATTGAGGTCAATCGGGGCATACCGGAGCACCTTGTGCGTGTTGGGCCGTCGTCGGCGTGCAAACTATAGCCGGACCGTTCACGCCGTGGCAGGGGCAATTGGCTGAACCTCGCGATAAGTACCAGACTCATAAGTGAAACGTCTGTCTGGAGAGCGATCATGACTCTGCATCACGTTGCGCGTATCGCCAATGTACCCGAAGACCGGGGTCTGGAAGTGCAAGTCCAGGACAGCAGGATTCTGCTGTTGCGGGCCGGTGAGCAACTGCGCGCTTATCAGGCCGAATGCCCTCATGCCGGGGCCCCGCTGGCTGACGGCGCAGTATGCAACGGGCGCCTGACCTGTCCGTGGCACAAGGCGCAGTTTCGGATCGAGGATGGCGGGCTGTGTGAGCCGCCAGCCCTGGACAGCCTCAAGCGCTACCCCCTCGAAATCCGTGATGGCGACATCTGGGTCGGCGACCAACCGTTGTCGGACGCCCATACGCCACCGGCCGACGATTCAAGGACTTTCGTTATCATCGGCGCTGGCGCGGCAGGTACGGCGGCAGCAGCGGCGTTGCGCGAGAAAGGTTTCGGCGGTCGGTTATTGTTGATCGATCGCGAGGCCGACGCCGGATACGACCGCACTGCGCTGAGCAAATACGTGATCGCCGGGGAGATGCCGCTGCACGAAGTCCCGCCGCTGCGTGACGAGGACTTTTACCGCGAGCAGCGGATCGAGCGTCTGCGAGGCGAAGTGGCAAGCCTGGATGCGCCAAACCGGACGCTGCGGCTGACTGACGGCCAGTCACTGACATACGACGCCGCGCTACTGGCCACCGGCGGTGTACCCAACCCGCTGACGCTGCCCGGCGCCGACCTGCCGCAGGTGTTCGTTTTACGCTCCAAAGCCCATGCACAGCAGATTCTGGACAGCGCCAGCGCCGGCCAGCGGGTCGTGATCATCGGCGACAGTTTCATTGCCATGGAGTCCGCCTCGTCCCTGCGCCAGCTTGGCCTGCACGTGACCGTACTGGCCCACCACGAAGTGCCGTTTGCCAAACAGTTCGGAGAAACGGTCGGCAAGGCCATTCGCGCGCGGCATGAAGCCAATGGCGTCGTGTTTCATACCCGGGGCAATGCGGCACAGATCGAAGGAACGGACAAGGTCGAAGCCGTGCGCCTGGACAACGGCCAACGCTTGCCGGCCGATCTGGTGCTGGTCGGCATTGGCGTCACGCCCGCCACCGCCGCCTTCACCGGGCTGGTGAAAGAGCAGGATCACTCGCTGCGTGTCGACGGCACAATGCGCGTGGCCGACGGCCTCTGGGCGGCTGGCGATATCGCCACGTTCCCACTGAACAACCAATACCTGCGCATCGAACACTGGCGACTGGCCCAGCAGCAAGCGCGGATCGCCGCAGCGAATATGCTGGGTGGTGATGAGCATTACCTCGACGTGCCGTTTTTCTGGACCTGGCATTTCGGCAAAACCTACGACTACCTCGGGCGCGCCGAGGCCTGGGACGAGGTCGAGTTCAAGGGCGACCCTTACGATCCGCCCTTCATAGGCCTGTTCGGAAAAAATGGTGTGGTGTCGGCGGCGGTCGCCTGCGAGATGGACCGGGCCATGGCGATGCTCGCCGAGCGGATGAAACAAACGCTGCCATGGGAAGAGGCATGGCGACTGATCCGTGACGTTCCGTAGCGGACAGCAAAACGCCCGGCGCCTGCGCGATGCACAGGCCGGGCGTTGCCGGGTTACACGGTCGCCGTTACTCGGTGGCGCCAGCACCCTGGAACTTGCTCATGACAAAACCGGCAAACTCTTCGACGGTCATTTTCTGGCCGTTGAAGTCCACCTGATTGTTGGCGTAATGCAAGTTGGTGACGATGTTGTTGCCGTCCAGTTTTGCCAGTTGGCTGCCGACCGCCATGCTGCTGAACATGTCTGCGGTGGCGGTGGCCTGATCGGCAATCAGCTTGGCGTCGGTCTGACCGTCGATTTGCGATTGCACGGTAAGCACATCGACCAGCATGGGCTTGGACACTTGCAGTTTGAAGTCCAGCAGCGCAATCAGCTGCCTGACCAGTTGCTCGGTCGGCAGATCGATGGCTTGCGGCTTGGTCAGGTCGAGCACCATATTGGCGCGGCTCTCACCATTGGCGGTGTTGAACGATAGATTTTCCAGGGCCACTTGCGGACCGGCCGCCAGCAGTTTTTCCAGACTGGACTTGAGCAGTGCTTCTTCGGTTTCGGTCAGATTCAGCTCCGGCGCCGGCAGACCGGCCGCCGTCGCTTCGGCTGCCACCCGCTCATACGGCTGCAGTTTGCTCTGGTAAATCTGCATCAACGACAGGCTCGCCGGAATATCGAGGTTCTTCAGGCTCATGGTCAGCGCACCGGAGCCGATGGTCTTGCCATTCAGGGACACTTCGCCGACCTTGTAATCGGCACGCCCGGAGGCGTTGCTGCCCATTTCTTCGGTCAGGTTCTTCATCTCGAATTTCTTGAAGTCCAGCACCGACTGCTTGACGCCAAAAGTCGATTTTCCGCTGGCCAGTTCAAGGACGTTTTCGCCGGTGTAGAAACCGTAGGTACTTTTTGTCAGGTTGCTGGCCAGGGTCAGGCCGTTCAATTCAACCTGCACCGGTGCCTGGTCTTCGGACACGGTGGTCAGTTTCAGGCTGTCCATGTAGCCTTTGGCCTTGACCTTCTGCGCCTGGGCGCTGGCATCGACGTCCATGCTCAAGCCGGAGAACTTCATGCTCGACTTGTCATCCAGCGCCATTTCCAGCGGCTGCAACTCGAAGGTGCCATTGGTCGCGTTGTCATAGCCGATGTTGACCACGCCGGTCAGCGGGGATTTGTCCTTGGCGGCGGCGAACCACTTTTCGGTAGACGGGGTCTTTTCCAGTTCGTAGTGATTGGTCGCCAGGACTGGCAACCACTTCAGCGACATCAGACGCGAAAGCGGCAACGGGCCGTGTTCGATGTGATCGACAAACAGCAACTCGACCGGCGCTTCGCCGAACATTTCGCCTTCGCCCTTGAGGCGGTAGTGCGCGGTGCTGCTCAATACATGACGCTCCAGCGACACCAGTTCCAGCGACGCGGTGCCGTTGGAGCCGACCATGGCCGCCTGTAATTCCTTGTTGGCATTGGCAATCGAGGTGTTCAACACGCCTTCGATCCTGGTGCCGGTGAACCAGGCTCCGCCTGCGCTGACGGCACCGATTGCGACAACGATTCCCAGTAGAACGCCTGCTGATTTATTCATGTATGACCCGTTCAATGTCCGTTGTTGAAAGCGAGGTCGTCTTCCCTGAACCCATGACAGGTTGCGGCTCGACTGCGCTGAAAGTGGCATGCAGATTAGCATCGGGCGCGACGAACGGCCCAATGATTAAAGGTGAAAGAGTGTCTCGTGGACAGTCATATAAGGGCTGAGCGTTTCGGTGGATGTTCTGACGCCTTCGCTGGCAAGCCAGCTCCTATAGGGATCACCTTGTACCGTAGGAGCTGGCTTGCCAGCGAAGGCGCCAGCCTTGCCAACACAGAATCAGGAATACTGGACCTCGATCTCATCCAGCTGATGATCAAAGCTTTTGAGCCGCGCAGTCCAGGTGTACACCAGCACTTCGAAGTCGCGGTTGATGACCGCCCCGCCCGTCACTTCCGTACGCGGGTCGCAGACGTCCAGTTGATAACGTTCGCGGGCCATGGCCGTGGCGACATCGGCCAGTTCCCGGGCATTGCTGAGCCAGTGCCGACCGTCGTCAGCCACCTGCCGGTCCAGCGCCAGGCATTGTTTTTTCAGGCTCTCGAGGCTTTTTTCCAGCGGCGTGCCGGTCAATTCGCCCATGACTTCCTGAAACGTGCGCCCCGGTTGCCAGTAACTGCCCCAGAAATAACGGTCGAACACTGTTTCGACACGACGCAACGCCACCTTGGTGTCCCAGATCAGGACCAGGGTCTTGCCTTGTTCGAGCTGTCTTTTCTTGATGCGTTGATTCTGGACCGAGGCCCAGGCCACCACCGCAATGGACATCACCGCAATCAGCGCGACGGCACTGTCGAGGAACGCCAGTGCCTTGTCGATCTGGTGGGCCAGCATGATGCCGTAGAAATAGGTGGCCGACAGCAGCACCAATGCCACGATGGCGCACCAGAAGCCGAGAGCATAAGGGTTTTTCATTCTTGGTTTCCCCCTGACCTGCGCGAGCCTTGAGCGAAGAAAGGGCACTCTGCACAAGGCGCCCCTCCAACACTTCAAAGCATAGCAACGGCCTCAGGGTTTGCCGGAGTTCGACGCTTGCGTTCGTCCGCTTTCCCAACCGCCACCCAGTGCGAGGAACAAATCGATCTGGCTCGCGGCAACCTGGGTGTTCGCGGCCGCCAGTTGCGCCGTGACGTCGGTGTAGGTGCGGGTGGCCTGCAGGTCAGCCAGGAAAGACTCTCGGCCAGCCTGGAAAAAACGATGGGTCTGGTCGGCCGCCAGTTTCGCCGATTGCTCGGCATCGGCCAGAGCGTCGCGGCGTTGCAGCAATGCGCTGTACTGGGCGAGGCTGGTCTGGGTTTCGCGAATGGCATTGAGCACCACCCCATCGAAATGCGCCAGCGTCGCCTGGGTCACCGCTTCGGCTTCGCGGATCCGCGCCCGGGCGCCGTTGGTCGGCACCTTCCAGCTCAGCGACGGGCCGAAGCCCCAGCGGTTGGTGGACGGATCGCCGAGATCGTCCAGGATACCGACGGTACCGATGGTCGCGCCGATGCTGATATTCGGGTACAGCTCACCCGTGGCGACGCCAATACCGGCCGTCGCGGCCGCCAGCCGACGTTCGGCCTGCCGCACATCCGGGCGACGCTTGAGCAATGCGGCGCCATCGCCCACCGGAATCAATTGCGCGATTTTTGGCAGTTCGTCGCAGGTGGCGGTGCCGGCTGGCAGTTGATCCACCGGTTTGGCCAGCAACATCGACAAGCGGTACAGCCCGGCCTGCCGCGCGGCTTCATAGCGCGGCATGTCGGCGCGCAGGGATTTGAATTGGGTTTGCGAACGGGTGACCTGGGTTTCGTCACCACGTCCGGCATCGCGCAGACGCTGGATCAGCGTCGTGCTCTGGGCTTGCAGGTCGAGGGAGTGCTGGGCAATTTCCCGCTCTTCATTGGCCGCGCACACCTGGGTGTACGCCCGAACCACGTCGGCCACCACGGTGATGCGTGCCGTATCGGCGGCGGCCTGTGTCGCATCAGCATTGGCCTTGGCCGCTTCGATGCCGCGTTGCAAGGTGCCGAACAGGTCGAACTGGTACGACGCGCTGATGCCGATATCGCCAATGTTGGCCACCGGCACTTTTTCCGGGATCAGGAAGGCCTGGCCGGACTCCTGCAAGCGCTGGGCGCCCATCTGTACGCCGCCGCTCCAGCCGCCCGCCGCTTGCGCCTCATCAACCTGAGCGCGAGAGCGCGACAAGCTGGCCGCCGCCACGCGCAAATCGGTGTTGGAGGCCATGGCCTGCTGCACCAACTGATCGAGTCGCGGGTCCTGATACAAACGCCACCAATCGGCCGGCACCGGCGCAGACATCACTGTTTTGCCGTCGACCGCCAGATCGCCCTGCAAGTCTGAACGATGGACAGCCGCCTCTTCGGGCAAATGATAATCCGGCCCGACCATTTGACATGCCGACAGCAGCAAGCCCAATCCGGCGACCGCCAAACCCGAGGCCTTGCTCATTGCGCCGGCTCCCGCTTCTGATCGTCGATGATCGATACCGTGGCGGTACGCCCGGCAATCATGCGGAAATCTTCCGGCACGTCATCGAAGGCGATCCGCACCGGAATCCGCTGGGCCAACCGCACCCAGCTGAATGCCGGGTTGACGTTGGGCAGCAGGTTGTTGCCGCTGGTGCGGTCGCGATCTTCGATACCGGCAACGATGCTCTGCACATGTCCGCGCAGGCGCGCATTGTCGCCGATCACCCGGATGTCGACGTTCTGGCCGATGTGGATGCCATTCAGTTTGGTTTCTTCGAAGTAGCCATCGATATGGAACGAGTTGCTGTCGACCACCGACAACACCGCTCGCCCGGCGCTGACGAACTCCTGGGCCCGTGGCGCGCGGTCGTTGACGTAGCCGTCCACGGGGCTGCGGATCACCGAGCGGTCGAGGTTGAGCTGGGCGCTGTCCACTGCCACCTGGGCTTCCATCAAGGCCACTTGGGCGCGGGCCACTTTCGACTGGCTTTCTTCCAGTTGCTCACCCGGCACCAGATTGCCGAGCCCCTTGTTTCGCTTGGCCTCGCGTTGGGCCTGGGCCAGGGTTTCTTCGCGATCGGCGACGGACGCTTTTGCCTGGCGCAGCGCCAGTTTGAAGCGGTCTGGATCGATGCTGAACAGGACCTGGCCGCGCTTGACCAACTGGTTGTCGCGCACCTCCACTTGCTGGATCAGACCGGAAACGTCCGGGGCGATTTGCACGATGTCGGCACGGATGTGCCCGTCGCGGGTCCAGGGCGCGAACATGTAATACATGACCATGCGCCAGACCACGACAACGGCGAAACTCACGATCAGCAGGGTCAACACCACGCGACCCAGGGTAAGAAACGGTTTTTTCATGTCATCAGGTATCGACTGAGTGAGTCCACGGCGCCGAGCAGCAGGGCGTAGAGGGCCACGTTGAACAATGCCCGGTGCCAGACCAGACGGTAAAAGTGCAGGCGCGTCAGCACCCCGTGCACCAACAGGTACAACACATACGTAATGCCCATCAGCACCAGCAGTGTGGGCAGGAACACCCCGCTGACATCCAGGTCACCGATCATAGAGGCGCTCCATCAATGCCATGGGGAAGCGGTTCTTCGGGCTCGGCGGCGCCGACGAATTCGACGCCTGGCAACAAGGCCAGGCGCAGGCCGCTCAAGGCGTGCAGCAAATGCCGACGGGTTTCGTCATCGCCGGCACCGCTGAGGGCGCGACGGGTGCGATCGAGGGTCATCAACAACGGGCTCGGTGCCGGCAAGCGTTCACCGGCCTTGAGACAGGCCTTGAAGTACTCGCCAACCTCAGCCACCACCTGGTGCAACAGCACCTGCGGTACACCGAGGACCCGCGGCGTATAAGCGAGCAGGTCCAACAGATTCAGCGCCACCCGCACTTCCCGCAGCGCCACGCCGGAGTCCTGGCCGGTCATGGCCAGGCGCGGCAGATGCTGCATCAGCCGATCGAGCATCCGAATGCCCAGAAGTCGGTGCTCGGACAACGTGGCCGGCTCGGAGAGGCCGACAATGTCACGCCAACTGAAACGGGTCAGGCGCTTGGCTGCCAGCTCAGCACCGAACGGCCGGGCGATCAGGGTCCAGACGAACGCGAACAGCAGCCCCATGGGCCCTGCCAGGTTGGAGTTGGCGAAACTGAGGAAGTCCGCGTCGTAAGCGCCTTGAATGCTGATGAAGGACGAGGTGTTGACCAGGGTCAGCAGCATGCCCAGGTAGAACTGCGGCTTGACCGTCAGGGTGCCGACGCAAATGAACGGCACGGCAAACGCCAGCACCAGCATCGCAAAGTCATGCAGGTTGGGCAGCACCAGAAACAGATACAGGCTGGCGAACACCACTGACATCGCCGTCCAGAAAAAGAATCGGTAAATCTGCGGCGCCGGGTCGTCCATCGAGGCGAAGAAGCTGCACGCCACCGCCGCCAGGATCACTGCGCTGCCACCATCGGTCCAGCCGAGCAGAATCCACAATACCGAGGCGACAATGATCGCCGTAACGGTCGATGCGGCGGAATAGAACATCAGGCCGCGGTCCAGAAACGGTGTCAGCCGTCCCAGCCGCCAGTGCCGATACACCGCGCGCCAGCTTTCCTGGCTTTCGCACTGGATGGCGTATTGCAGGCTGCGACAGTCCTGCCACAAATCGATCCACTCGCCGAGGCGGTAAATGGCGTTGGAGAACAGCAGTTGCTTGCGATCGTCCAGCGCTTCGGGAGCAGGTTGCAGGGCCTCGAGTCGATCCTTCAGGGCTTGCCAGCGGTCGAGATCGGAATCCTTGTGTTCGAGCCATTCGGTGGTGGCGGCCAGCAACGGCGCGAACTTGTCCACAAGCTCCGGGGTGCGTCGTTCCAGTGCGTAAAGCGCGTCGTCGAGGGCATCGATCACTGGCAGCAGGTGAATCATCCGCCCACGCAACTCCTTGGTGTTGCGCACCGTCTGCGCACGCGAGCCTTCGTGGGGCAACTGACCGATCATCAACTCCAGAGAGTTGAACGTGGCGACCATCGATGCGCGCAATGCACTGACTTCTTCAGGCTGCACGTTGCGGCTGAGGAAGCGCAGGCTGTAGGTCGATGCATCGACAAACCATTTGCCCACCGAATCATTGAACACCGGCGCCAGACGCCGCGGCCAGAACATGGCACCGACCACCGCCGCCACGACGATGCCGAGAAAGATTTCTTCGGTCCGTGCTTCAGCCACGTCCCACACGCCCAACGGGTTGTTCACCACCGGCAGGGCGATCAACGGCAGGGTATAACCGGCGAGCATCAAGGCGTAGTTGTTGGCGGTGCGCAAATGCAGGGACAGAAACAGCAGCGTGCCGGTCCACAGCGCAATCACCACCACCAGCACGTAAGGGCTCTGCACGAACATCGGCACGAACAGCACCGCCGCCGCGGCGCCGATAAAGGTGCCGACCGCCCGGTACAATGCCTTGGAACTGGTAGGCCCGAGAAACGGGCTGGAAACGATGTACACCGTGGCCATCGCCCAGTACGGACGCGGCATTTGCATGAGCAGGGCGATGTACAACGCGATCATCGATGCAGCGAAGGTGCGGACTCCGTAGAACCAGTCCCGCGCCGGGGGCATGCCAGAGAAGAATCCGTTCAAGAGTTGGCCACCGATGGCGGCGTGGCCGCTTCAAAAGCTCTCAGTACCCGCAGCGTAGCCTCCAGATCACTCGGGGCAATGCCTTCAAGGACTTCGTGGCGCAAGCGCACCAGTTCCACTTCGACCGCCTGCACCAGCTCCCGACCGGTAGCGGTCAGGCTCAGGCATTTGGCGCGGCGATCCTGTGCATCTTCGGTGCGGCAGACGTAACCGGCATGGCACAGTTGATCGAGCAGGCGTACCAGCGACGGGCTCTCCATCCCTGCCGCCTGGGCCACCGTCACCTGGCGCACACCCTCGCCCAGACGCCCGATCATCAACAGCGGAACGGCGCAGGCTTCGGAGATTCCGTAGTTGACCAGCGTGGTCTGGCAGATTTTGCGCCAATGCCTGGCGGCCACCACCATGGCACTGCTGATGTTCATCTGGAGAACGTCGAGGTTATTCGGCACGAGGGAAAACACACACTGTTAGTTTGCTAACTATCAATATGCATTGGAGAGGATTTTCCGTCAAGTTTTGAAACAAATACGTAATAGAGACCTGTCGAGAGCGATCAACGTTTCTTGGCACGCTCATACACTTCACTGCGTTCGCGCTTCCCTACTGCGACGACAGAAACGACGACGCGCTCATCTATCACCTCGTAGACGAGTCGATATCCCGATGACTTCAACTTGATTTTGTAACAGTCGGGCATGCCATGGAATGAGTCGCAAGGGACTCGAGGCAGTTCAAGCCGCTCTGCCAACTTCTTTTTGAATTGTTCACGCAACGTGTGCCCCAGCTTGTCCCATTCCTTGCGTGCAGACGGCAGAAATTCGAGCTTATAAGTCATCCAGCGTTACCGGGATCGGCGTTTCATGACGACGAGAACGCACGATTTCCGCCAACTCCAAATCATCAAGGCGTTCCATCATGGCTTCGAACACATCGGCAGGAACCATGTAGCCCATAACGCGATTGTGATTGAGCACTGCGACGGGCCCTCCATGGGCGCCATTCAAAACGGCAGAGGGGTTTTTCTTTAGTTCAGACACGCTGACAGCCATATCAGCCAAAACACTTTGCATAATTAAGACCTCAAATAAGGTCTTAATTCTGGTCAGTTATTGTAATCAGAGCAACCTCGGTTGAGCACCGCCTATCAGTTTTTTACACCCCCCGCCCCTTCCTCAGCAGCACATCCAGCTGATCGATCACTTCGGCCCAATCCGCGTCCTCGAGAATTTCGTCCCGCAGGAAGTCCGCCTGGCTCTTGTTCCAGAAGAACGCATCCGCCAGTTGCAGCTCCGGCTTGAGCGGTGAATGGGAGGCGATGAATTTGTCGATACTTTCGGCGTCGTCCGGCAGGCCGAGTTGTTTGAACAGGGATGGAAGGTTGTGGGTTGGGCTTTCCATGACGAACTCCAGTGAACCGATTTAGAGACCGCTGCGCGGTCAATCGCGAGCAAGCTCGCTCCCACAAGGATCTGTGTCGATCACAAAACCTGTGGGAGCGAGCCTGCTCGCGAAGACGTCAGCATTGACGAAACAAAACTCAATGACTCAACTCCCGCACCTCGGCATGCGGCACCATTTTCAGGAACTCGGGCATGTCCATGCGCACCAGGTTGACGTGGTTGCCGGCCTCCAGATAGATGTCTTTCTGCCGGGTCAGCAGTGGATCGATCACCACCTCCAAACCATAGGACTCACCCAGCGCCGGTACGGCGCCGCGTTCGCAATCGTCGAACAGATGCGCCAGGTTGCTTTCGCGAGACACCTGCCACTCACCGCTACTGCGGACTTTGCTCAGATCAAGATGACGGCTGGCGGGCAGCACGGCCATCAGGTAATGCCCATGGTGATCGTCGAGGATCACCGATTTTGCCACCCGTTCGGCAGGAATACCTGCGAGCCGTGCCGTTTCGAGGCTGCTGGCCGAGTGTGGGTGGCTGACGATGTCGTAGTTGCATTGAGCCTTTTCCAGGCTTCGCTGCACGGTTCTTGCCATACGCATGATGCACCTCGGTGTCCGCAACAACCGCTGGCGGACGCTGGTTAACAATTCTTTCGGTACTGAAAGTCTAGGCCCGATGACGTGTTCCAGCGGGAAATCCGCCCATCGGATGTCGACGATAATTGAGCAAAATTCATACCGACCAAGGCTCAACTAGACTGTCTACAGAGCCACCCCAAGACTCTCTCGGAGGGTCAAGTGAACATGCGCTGTTGTGCCGTTGCGCTGCTGTTGGCGTTGAGCGGATCGACCTGGGCCGCCGACACGGTTGTATTGCTGGTGCCCAACCCCCTCGGGATCTGGTTGATCACCTTCGGCCTCGCGTTTCTGGTCGCTGAGGCGACCCTGCCCAATTACGGTGTGATCGGCCTGGGCGGCATCGTGATGTTCGTGATCGGTGCGGTGATCCTGTCCAATACCGAAGTGCCCGTGCCATTGATGATCGGCCTGGCAATGGTCAGCGCGCTGCTACTGAGTTACCTGGTGTTTCACGCCCTGAAAACCCGACCGCGACACATCGTCAGCGGTGATGCCGGGCTGCTCGGCAGCGAGACGGCGGTGACCTCATTGCAGATCGGCAATGCCTATGGTGGCTGGGTGCATCTGCAAGGAGAACGATGGCAAGTGCTCAGCGCGACACCGCTGCAGCCCGGGCAACGGGTGCGGGTGGTGGGGCGCAAGGGTTTGCTGCTGCAAGTGGCCGCGGCTGACGCGGCGCCGGGTGGAGAATAGTCATGGGTTTGCAATTAGGTCTTGTCGCGCTCCTGCTGTTGCTCATCGCACTGGCGGGGTCGACGTTTCGCATCCTGCGCGAGTACGAGCGCGGCGTGGTGTTCCAGCTCGGGCGTTTCTGGCAGGTCAAGGGCCCTGGTCTGATCCTGCTGATTCCAGCCGTCCAGCAAATGGTCAGGGTCGATTTGCGGACCGTGGTGCTGGACGTTCCGCCGCAAGACGTGATCACCCGCGACAACGTGTCGGTCAAGGTCAATGCGGTGCTGTATTTCCGCGTGCTCGATCCGCAGAAAGCAATCATCCAGGTCGAGGACTTCCTCGCCGCCACCAGCCAGTTGGCGCAAACCATGCTGCGGGCGGTGCTGGGTAAACACGAACTGGACGAGCTGCTGGCCGAGCGCGAACGGTTGAACCTGGACATCCAGCAAGTACTCGACGCCCAGACCGACGCCTGGGGCATCAAGGTTGCCAACGTCGAGATCAAACACGTGGACCTCAACGAATCGATGATCCGCGCCATCGCCAAGCAGGCCGAAGCTGAACGGGAGCGGCGAGCCAAAGTGATCCACGCCGAGGGCGAATTGCAGGCCTCGGAAAAACTCATGCAGGCCGCCGAAATGCTTGGCCGCCAACCGGGGGCCATGCAGCTGCGCTACATGCAGACCCTGAGTTCGATTGCCGGCGACAAGAGCTCGACCATCGTCTTTCCACTGCCGATCGAGTTGCTCAAGGGCATGGCGGACTTGTCGTCGAAACCTTGAAGGTTGCGATGACGCCACTCATTGCCCGGTATTGCCGGACAGGTACAACCTCGCGACAACACCACCGGCCTTCATCTGACGAGCGATCTGCCATTGCGCCGGCAACGGTGCGAACTCGTCAGGTACGTCGGCGGTGCCGATCAGCCAGACTCGCCCCGTGCCCCTGGACAAATCACTCAAGTGGTCCAGATACACGTCTGGCGTGGTCAAGGTACCGAAACCATAGTCGTTCGGCCGGCTCGAAGTGCCATCGGCCCGTGCCGGGGTGTACAGCAGGGGCTGGGTATTGGTGCGGTTGTAGTAGACGTAACTCAAGTACCAGAGCATGTCACTGGTGACGATCCGGTCACCCGGCTGAAAATGCAGGTTGACGTCTTCCACCAGGACATTGACCTGATCATGGACGTCCACCGTCGCGTTGTTTTTCAGGCCCACCAGTTCAACACCGACAAACAGCACCAGCACCGTCAGGGCCAGTACCCGGGAACCGGAGTACAAGCGGTCGATTGCCAATGCTGCCAACAGCGGCAGGCCAAGGGCATACGCGGTGAGGTAGCGTTCGATGAATATCGGCGAAAAAAACGACACCGCAAACACCAGCAGCATCGGGACAAAGGTGTAGACCGCGAGCAACGCACTGCCGCGGGACACGCTTCGATCACGTGCCAGCGCCACCCACACCAACACAGGCAGGGCCAGCGGCAAGGCGATAAATACCAGCGAGGGCAGGGTTTCGCCGTCGTCCTGGGTCAGTATCGACCAGATCATCGACGGTAAAGAATCCAGGCTGACAGGCAACTCCCAGCCGACATCGCCATTGGCCTTGAGTTGATCCACATGACGTAGCAGCTCGACAAACCCCGGCAGCCAAGGCAGATACAGCGCCACGATAGCCACGTTGGCCAGCCACCAGTCACTGCGCTGGATGTGCTGCAGGCGATGCCCCGGCTGCACACGGATGATCCCCAGGTACAGCCAATGGCACAGCACGCAAAGGGCTGTGAAGTAATGGGTGTAAAAGGCCGCGCTCATCAGCACGACGTAGATCACCAGGTAGCGCCGACGCTGGGGCCTGCGGATCCAGTACACCAGCGCTATGGTTGCCCCCAGCAACCATAGCCCCAGCAGCGAATACATTCTCACTTCCTGGCTATATCGCACCGCCGTGGGAAGCAGGGCCAACAGGAAACCGGCCAGTATCGCGGCACGGCGGGTGGCGAGCCGATCGACCAGCCACACACCAAGTCCGACCGAGGCAATCCCCGGCAGGGCGCTGAGACAGCGGATTGAAAAGATGCCGTCGCCAAACATCGCGATCCAGCCGTGCAGCAACATGAAGTACAGCGGCGGGTGGACATCGAAGGCAGCATGCAACCAGATATCAGGTATCGAATAACGGGCCAGCAGCAGGCTGGAACCCTCGTCGCCCCAAATCGCGGCGGCAGTGAGATCGTAAAAGCGCACCAGCGCGGCCAACACCAGAATCGGCACCAGCCAATGCTCCCGCGTCCAGCGGATCAACAGTTGCGCGCCCCTGGCGAAACCAGGATTGGCGTGCGGTCCCTGAGTGTCGCCCATCGGCGTTTCTCTGCGCGCCTCCATTGCCTCCCCTTGTAACGCTGAGTGAAGAGCCAGATTGTTTGCGCATCACTTTAGCCCTTCAAGCCGAGCATCGTCGATGCTGACCCGGTAATGGAGCGATAGCCGGCGGTGGCACCGTCAGCGCAGCGTCGTCTGCGCCACGGAATACACCGACTCCCAACCGCCACCCAACGCCTTGTACAACCCGACGGCCGCCAGCGACACGCCGGCCGAACTCTCGACCCACTGCTCCTGCGTCGCCAGCAACGCCCCTTGCACGGTGAGTACGCTGACGAAATCCACCACGCCCTCGACGTACTGCTGTTGCGCGGTGTCCAGAGCAATGCGGTTCTGGCGCACGGCTTCGGCCAGGCTGTCGCGACGCAACTGGCTGGCGTTGTAGGCGGTCAGTTGGTCATCGATTTCATGCCAGGCGCGCAGCACGGTTTGCTGATAGGCGATAGCGGCTTCCTGTTGTTGTGCTTCACGTAATTCGAGCACGCCGCGCAAGCGGCCGCCGTCGAACAACGGCAAGCTCAATTGCGGACCGATCCCGAACGAGCGCGAACCCCAGGAGCCGAAATCGCTCAGTTGCATGGCCTGGGAACCAATGTTCCCCGACAGGGTGATGCGCGGATAGAAATCGCCCTTGGCCACGCCAATGCTGGCCGTGGCGGCATGCAGCCGTGCTTCGGCCTGGCGAATGTCCGGCCGGCGTTCAGCCAGTTGCGAGGGCAAGCCAATGGCGACCTGCCTCGGCGTTTGTGGCACTGGTGCATCTGTGGATAACTCCGTCGCCAATGCCTGGGGCGGTTCGCCCATCAACAGGCTCAAGGCATTGATCAGTTGCCACTGGCGCTGCTCCAGTGTGGGCAGACGCGATTCGATGGCCGCTACCTGCGCGGCGGCTTCGGCGACGTCCAGATCCGTCGCGACACCGTCGGCCAGGCGCAGTTGCGAGAGCTTCAGGCTATGACGGGCAACGTCGAGATTCTGTTCGGTGACAAGCCGGGTGTTCTGCACACCACGTAATTGAATGTAGTCCTGGGCGGTTTCGGCCAGCACCGATAGCAGCACGCTGCGCCGGTCGTTCTCGGCGGCTTCCAGGTTGGCATTGGCGGCTTCGGTTTCCCGCCGCACGCGCCCCCAGAAATCCAGCTCCCAGGAGGCGGAAAAGCCGGCATCCCACAGGTTGAAGGCGGATTGGCCGTTGTGTCCTGACGGGTCGTTCAGGCCTTCACCACTGTTACGGTTGCGTCCGTAACGGCCGCTGGCGGTCGTGTTGGGATAGCGCTCGGCGGTGATGACCTGACGCACGGCGCGACTTTGCTGCAAGCGGCTGCTGGCCAGCTTCAGATCGAGGTTGTCGGTCAGGGCGCGCTGGCTCAGGGCCGAGAGTTTCGAGTCGTGGAACACTTCCCACCAGCGCTCGGCCATTGTTTCGGCGACGGCCTGGCTGGCGGCTGCCTTTGATGGTTTCGACCATTCGGTGATTTCGGTGGCTTCGGGCTTTTTGAAATCGGGGCCTACGGTACAGCCGCTGAGGCTCATTGCGAGCACGGCACTCAAGGTAAGTTGCGACAGTTGGCCCCTTCGCGAGCACGCTCGCTCCCACAATGGACTTTCTGTGATACGAAAATCTTGTACATCGCGCATAACCCTTGTGGGAGCGAGCTTGCTCGCGATGGCGTCCGCACCGTCAACACAGGTTTTCATCGCTGAGTCACCTCACGCGAGACATCACTTGCGGTATCAATACTCGCCTCCACCGACATCCCTACCCGCAAGCGCTCGGCCAGCGACTGCCCCGGCTCCAGCACGATCTTCACCGGAATCCGCTGCACCACCTTGGTGAAGTTGCCGGTGGCGTTGTCCGGTTTGACCGCGGCGAACGTCACCCCGGTAGCCGGTGCAATGCTTTCGACACGACCGTTCAATGCCGCGCCACCCAGACTGTCGACGCGCACTTGCACAGCCTGACCCGGCTGTACATCCGTCAGTTGGGTTTCCTGGAAATTGGCCATCACATAAGCCTGCGCCAGCGGCACCACCGCGAGGATTTTACTGCCCGGAGTGACGTAGGCGCCGACCCGCACCGCGCGTTCGCCGACCATGCCGTCCTGAGGTGCGACGATCCGCGTGTAAGACAACTCGTAGCTGGCCATTTCCAGCTTCGCTTGCACCCGTTTCAGGCCGCCTTCGGCCGCATCGCGCTGGGCCGTGAGAATCTCCACCTGCTTGCGTTCCGCCGCCAGCACTGCCGTGGCGTTGGCCAGCCGCGCGGCGGCCTGGTCGATGCGCGTTTGCGCCTGTTGCGCATTTTGCACCGTGCCGGCGCCTACCCCGGCGAGGTGGTTGTAGCGGTTCAACTCATGCCCGGCAAAGGCCATTTCCGCCTTGGCCGAGACCACCGAGGATTGCGCCTGGGCAATCACCGACGTCTGGCGCTCGAGGGTCGCCCGGGCGTTTTGCAGTTGCGCCCTGGCCACCAGCGTTTCGGCGTCGGCGGCCTCGGCGGCGGCGCGCAAATCCCGGTCATCGATCAGCGCCAGCAACTGCCCGGCCCTGACCTGCTGGTTGTCCTCGACCAGCACTTGCTTGATAAACCCGGCGACCCGCGGCACGACCAGGGTGAAATCCGCCGAGACATAAGCATCGTTGGTGCTCTGCTGGGTACGCTTGCCGAACAGGCCCGGCATCGCCAGGTACAGCAGCACGCCGACGGCCAACGCGGCGACCACGGCCACCGCGACTTTCTGCTTTGCTTGAGTGTTCATAAAAACCTTCTGTATCAGTGGAGCATTCAGGTCGGAGCACGCGGCGGATAGATCCGCGTCGGCAGCCAGAAAATCAACAGGATCAAGGTCACGGCGATACCGGCCATGCACAGGTAAAGATCAGAGGAAGTGAGTACCACCGCTTGCTCATGCAGACGATGAGCGAGGCTTGCGCTGTCGCGCTCAGCCAGCGGCGAGTTGCCGAGGCGATCGACCAGCATGGTCGAGTGAAAATGCAGGCGTGCCGTGGTCAACGCCTCGATCACCCCGGTGGCGATGACCGCCGAAAGGCCTTTGACGGTGTTGAACCAGGCCGATGCGAATGGCCCTTGCATCGGGCTGATGCTGCCGGTGGACAGCATCAGCAGCGGCAACACTGCCATGGGCTGTCCGAATATCTGCAGCCATTGCAGCACATAGAAATCGTCGCGAATCCACACGGACGTCAGTTGCGAACCGCCGACGCACGACAGCGCCAGCATGCTCAGGCCAAGGCCCAACACCCAGCGGCAATCGACCCAGCGAAAGTTGCATAGCGCCGCCACCAACGGCAGCGCAATCAATTGCGGCAGCGCCGCCAGCAGCATGATCGGCGCGGCCTGCACCGGACGATAACCCTGGACCTGCGCCAGGTAGCTGGACGGGATAATGATCACTGCCTGCAACACCACCAGTACGCCCGCCAGGGTCAGCAGGGCGAAAGACAGGTTACGGATGCCGAGCATCTGCATCTTGAAAAACGGCATCGGCTGCGACCATTCGCCGGTCAAGAACAGCACCAGCAGCAACAGCCCGCCGCCGAGCAATCCGCAGATCAGGTTCGACTCGAACCAGTCCAGGCGATTGCCCTGCAAGATGCCGATCACCAGCATGCAGATGGCGGGAAAACCCAGCAGCACACCGAGCCAGTTGAAGGACTTGAAGCGTTCCAGACGCATCGGGTCCCGGGGTAAGCCATACGCCACCGCAGCCATGGCAATCAGGCACGGCGCGATGATTTGCCAGAAGGTCCATTGCCAGCCGACATACTCGGTCCACAACCCGGCCAATGGCGTGCCCAGGCCCGGGCCGAACGTCGCTGTCAGAGCATAACCGGCCAGGCCATACAACTTCACATTGGCCGGCAGAAACCGCAGGGCCACGGTCATCAGCATGGGCGGCAATGCGCCACCCGCCAGGCCTTGCAAGGTGCGCAGCAACAACAGGCTTTCGTAATTCGGGGCGAACGGGCACAACACACCCAACAGGGTGAACAGGCCGATGGCCCACAGGGTGAAACGCCGCAGCGAGAACGTCACAGCACACCACGGCGCGAAGGCCATGGCCGCCACGGAAGTCGCGGTGTAACAGGCGACCAGCCAGGTGCCTTCGTCGTAGCCGATGCCCAACGCACCGCGGATGTCGGCCAGGGCGACTTTGGTCACCATCTCGTTCAGGCCCGACACCAGCACCGCCAGCAATACGCCCACCAGGCCGATGATGATTCGAGGGCCGAAAACCTGTGGTGAAGCTGTCGGACCGGACGCGGCGACGGCAGCCGGGGCCGTGAGAGAAGTCATGTATTGCAAGCTCCGGCGTGGAAAGACCGAAGCATTCTAGGAAGCGTAACGCCTGACGAAAATCAACTTATTGGCAGGTTATAAGTGTGCTAGACGCAACAATACAAAACCCTGTAGGAGCGAGCTTGCTCGCGATAGCGGCAGATCAGCCAATAGAGATGTCGAGGCCGCCGGCCTCATCGCGAGCAAGCTCGCTCCCACAGGAGTTCAGCGGTGACTTTCAGGTTGTGCAGCCAGCCACGTCTCATCGCAACACGTCTTGAGCGTTTCGCGCAGCCAGCGATGTGCCGGGTCCTTGTCGAAACGCGGGTGCCAGGCCTGGGTCAGCATCAAGGTCGGCAACGGGATGGGCAGGTCAAACGAGCGCAGCTTCAACCCCAGCCGCCGCACGCTCAGCAATGCTTCCTTGGGCACCGGCAGAATCAGGTCGGAATCGGGCAAGGCGAACATCGCCGCATGAAAACTGGGCGCGATCACCGCCACCCGCCGCTCCAGCCCCAGGGCATTGAGCGCGGTATCGATGGGCCCACGGGCAATGCCACGCCGGGACATGCTGATATGGGAATAACCGGCATAGCGCTCTGCCGTGATCTCTTCGTCCAACAGCGGGTGATCCTCACGCACCAGGCCGACGAAGTGGGTGGAAAACAGGTTCTGGACTTTCACTTCCGGCGTCAGGGGACGGGTGTTACTGATGCTCAGATCGATCCGCCCTTCACGCAACGCCTCATCATCGCCATCGCCTTCGGGGACGAAACGCAATTCACAGTGCGGTGCCTGTCGGTCAAGGGTGTCGAACAGCTTGCCGCCGTAAACGCCGACAAAAAAGTCGTTGGCCCGAATACTGAAACGCCGCCGCAACGAACTCAGTTCCACCGCATCAGCCGAGCGAAACAGCAACCCGGCCTGCTCCACCACACTGCGCACCTGCTCGCGCAATTCCAGCGCCTTGGGGGTCGGCACCAGGCCACGCCCGGCGCGCACCAGAATCGGATCGCCAATGGCTTCGCGGATGCGCGTCAACGTCCGGCTCATGGCCGCCGGACTCAGGTTCATCCGCCGCGCGGCGCCCATCACACTGCCCTCGTCGAGCAAGGCGTCGAGGGCGACCAACAGGTTCATGTCTGGCAATTGCATTACGAGCACTCGTGTCGGATCAGGGCTGACTCAAATGCAATGCTAGCAAACATCACCGAACCATCCCCCACCGTTTCACCGTCACCCGCTCCAAAGAATCAAACACCAGATTTTCCACCAGCAACCCAATCAGAATCACCACCGCCAACCCGGCAAACACCTTGTCGGTATACAGCTCATTGCGGTTCTGAAAGATGTACCACCCCAGCCCACCTTTGCCACTGGTAGCGCCGAACACCAGCTCAGCAGCAATCAACGTACGCCAGGCAAACGCCCAGCCGATTTTCAGCCCGGCGAGGATCGACGGCAGTGCTGCCGGGATCAGGATGAACAGCACGAAACGCATGCCCTTGAGGCCGTAGTTGCGCCCGGCCATGCGCAGGGTTTCCGAGACGCCGAGGAAGCCAGCGTAGGTGTTCAGCGCCAGCGCCCAGAGTACTGAATGCACCAGCACGAAAATCAGGCTGTTCTGGCCCAGTCCAAACCACAGCAGCGCCAATGGAAGCAGCGCGATGGCCGGCAACGGGTTGAACATCGAGGTCAGGGTACTGAGCAAGTCGCGACCGAATTGCGTCGACACCGCCAGTGTGGTCAGGGCGAACGCCAAGGCGATGCCGATCAGGTAACCCTTGAGCAACACCACCAGGGAAATCCACACCTTGCCCAGCAATTCACCGCTGAGCAGGCCGTCGTACAAGGCGTGTGCGGTTTGCACAAAGCTCGGCAGCAGCAGGTCGTTGTTCTGATACCGGGCAACCGCTTCCCAAAGCACGGCGAGCAAAATCAGGATCAGGCTTTTACGTAGCCAGCTCTGTTGCCACAGACGTTGGCCGAGGGGTAATTCACGCTCCAGCGGCACGCTGGTCAGTGGCTGCAAAACCGTTTCGAACGCTTCACGTCGGGATGATAAATGGCTCATCGGGCCCTCCTTTCAACTGGCTCAATAAGCGATGCGGATGTCGGCGAAATCCAGTTCATGATCGGCTTGGGTCGGCTGGCCTTCGTCGAACAACAGCCGATGGATGCGCCGCGCTGATTCCTGGAACGCCACACCGCCGAGGCTGTGCAAATCGTATTGGTGGCTGTGGACTTCCGCCCTCACCCGGCCCGGATGCGGCGACAGCAACAGAATGCGATTGCCCACCACCAGCGCTTCTTCGATGGAATGCGTGACGAACAACAGCGTGAAACGCACCTCCTCCCAGAGCAGCAATAACTCTTCCTGCATCTTGCGTCGGGTCAGGGCATCGAGGGCGGCGAAGGGTTCGTCCATGAGGAGGATTTTCGGCTGCATCGCCAGTGCCCGGGCAATAGCAACCCGCGCCTTCATCCCGCCCGACAGGGTATGCGGATAAGCATCGGCAAACGCCGCCAGACCGACCTTCTCCAGATAGTGCAACGCCCGATCTTCGGCCTCTTTGCGCTTGAGGGTTTTCGAGGCCAGCAGCGGGAACATCACGTTCTGCTTCACGGTTTTCCACGGCGGCAGTTGGTCGAACTCCTGGAACACCACGATCCGGTCCGGCCCCGGCGCATCGACGCGCTGACCTTGCAGGCGGATCTCGCCTTCCACGGGCTGGATGAATCCAGCCGCAGCCTTGAGCAACGTCGACTTGCCGCAACCGGACGGTCCGAGCAGGACAAAACGGTCCGCCGGATCGATCTCGAAACTGACTTGATGGGTCGCCCGCACCACACGTTGCGGTGTGCGGTATTCGAGGCTGACGTTATCGACCGACAGCAGCGCCTGGGCTGCCGCGATCGATTTGCTGACCGTGTGGCCTTGCAAAGGGGCATTCATTTCGGTCAGCTCCCTTGCAGCGGCTTGGCATCCTGGAAGAAGTAATCCTTCCACGAATCAGGTTTGTTTTTGATCGCACCGACGCGGTAGAGGAACTCGGCCAACGGATAAGTGTTTTTCGGCGTGACGCTGAATTCGAACTGCGGGTTGTCGATGATTTTCAGCAACGCGGCGCGGTCTATTTTGGCCTTGGTAACCCGGATGTAAGTGTCCGCCGCCGCGCCTTTGTCGTTCTGGGCAAACGTGGCCGCTTCGGTCAGTGCTTCAATGAATGCCTTGTAGGTTTTCGGGTTCTCATTGCGGAATTTCTCGGTGGCGAACAGCACCGTCGGCGAGTTCGGACCGAGCAGGTCATAGGTGTTCAGCACCACGTGCACGTTGGGATTGACCAGTTCCTGATCCTGGAACGGCGGGTTGGAAAAGTGCCCGCTCAGCTCGGTGCCGCCGGCCACCAGCGCCGCTGTCGCGTCGGGGTGCGGAACGGCGATGGTGTACTTGTCGAGGCGGTTGAACTCCTTGTCGCCCCACTGCTTGGCCGCCGCGTATTGCAGGAAGCGCGACTGCACCGACACGCCCACCGCCGGCACCGCGATACGGTCCTTCTCGGTGAAGTCGGCGATGGTTTTGACCTTGGGGTTATTGCTCACCAGGTAGTACGGAAAGTTGCCCAGGGAGGCCACTGCCTTGACGTTCTGCTTGCCGTGGGTGCGGTCCCAGATCGTCAACAACGGGCCGACGCCTGCGCCGGCAATATCGATCGAGCCCGACAGCAACGCATCGTTGACCGCTGCACCGCCGGAGAGCTGGGTCCAGTCGACCTTGATGTCGATACCTTCCTGCTTGCCGTATTTCTCGATCAGGTTCTGATCGCGCACCACATTGAGCAGCAGGTAAACGATGCCGAACTGTTCGGCGATGCGGATTTCACCTTCGGCGTGGGCCTCGGTCGGCGCCACCAGGCTGCCGGCGATCAGGCTGAAACCCAGGCCGACGGCGGCGGCCAGCGGTACGAATGGAAGACGTTTGGACATGATCAAATCTCCGACAAATCAGAAAGGCGCGTCGCCCTGGATGGTGGTGCGATACAGCTTGCGACGCAGATGGCTGGGGCATCCGGCGGCGAGGTGGATCAGCGAACGGTTGTCCCAGAACACCAGGTCGTGGGGCTGCCATTGATGGCGGTAGATGTTTTGCGGCAGCACGCTGTGGGCGTAGAGTTCGGTCAGCAGTTGTTGGCTCTCGTCGTCCGGCAGGCCAACGATACGGGTGGTGAACCCTTCGCTGACGAACAGTGCCTTGCGGCCGTTTTCCGGATGAGTACGCACCACCGGATGCACCACTTCGGCGACCTGGGCGAGCTGCTCCGGGGTCAGGGTCGGGCGCCAGTTGCCTTCGAATTTGGTCTCGCTGTAACGCGCCGTGTAGGAGTGCGCGGCTGAGCGACCTTCCACCGCTTTGTGCAACGCGAGCGGCAGGCTTTCCCAGGCTTTGTGCATGTCGGCGAACAATGTGTCGCCGCCTTCTGACGGCAGCTCCTGGGCATACAGCATCGAACCCAGGCTCGGCAGTTCCTTATAAGAAAGATCGGAGTGCCAGAACTTGCCGGCGTCGCCCAGGCCGATGTTCTGGCCGTTTTCGACAATGTTGGAAACGATGAGGATTTCCGGATGCCCTGCCAGCAGGAACTGCTTGAGCACATGGATCTGCAACACGCCAAAACGACGACTGAAGTCGATGTGCTGTTCGGGGGTGATGCGCTGGTCGCGGAACACCACCACATGATGGTCCAGGTGCGCGCGGTGAATGCGTGCGAAGTCCTGATCATTGATCGGACGGGACAGGTCGAGGCCGATGATTTCGGCCCCCACCGCACCGCTGAACGGGCGGATTTCAAAGAACTGTGGCGCGATGCTTGGCGAAGCTGAAGCTGCAGACATAAATCACTCCCACGCACGGCACGCTCAAAGGCGCGCGCGTCGATCAGAAACTCACGGAGGTCCCGTGTTGGTTCGTGTCGTGCGGCGCGCCGATTGGTCGGCAGGTACGCAGGAGGTTGACTTTATAGATATAAGAATTGAAATTTAAATACCGTTAGAGAATAACGATATGGCGATTGCTAAGGAGATGGGGAATCGTGGTGTGACGTTATTTGTCACTTTTTGACAGGATTGTGGTGTTTTGGCGGACGCCATCGCGAGCAAGCTCGCTCCCACAGGGGTTCTCCGTTGGGCACAAAATTGTGTTCCAGCAAAAATCCATGTGGGAGCGAACTTGCTCCGGGCGGCGTTCCGACGATGAGGCCCGTCGCCTCAATGAAGATCTAGCGCTCGTGCAACGCCTCGGCCCGCGCGCGGATGATCGGCTTGAGCAGGTAGCTGAGGACGGTCTTCTTGCCGGTGATGATGTCCACGGAAGCTACCATCCCCGGAATGATCAGCAACGGCTTTTCATCGGTGCCCAAGTGGCTGCGATCGGTGCGCAGCTTGATGATGTAGTAGGTGGTTTTCTTGTCTTCGTCAGTGATGGTATCGGCGCCGATCTGCTCGAGCCTGGCCTTCAGCCCGCCGTAGATGGTGTAGTCATAGGCGGTGAATTTCACCGTCGCTTCCTGCCCCGGGTGCAGGAACGCAATGTCTTGCGGGCGGATCTTCGCCTCGACCAGCAAGGTGTCATCCAGTGGCACGATTTCCACCAGATCGCTGCCTGGCTGGATAACCCCGCCGATGGTATTGACCAGCAGTTTGTTGACGATACCCCGCACCGGCGAAGTGACCAGCGTCCGGCTGACCCGGTCTTCCAGGGCCTTGCCGGTGGCCTGGGCCTTGTTCAGGTCGGTGCGCGCTTCGTTGAGTTGGGTCAGGGCATCGCTACGGAATTTGCCACGGGTTTCATCGACCTTGCGCTGCACTTCCTTGATTGCCGATTCGGCTCGCGGAATGGCCAGGGTGGTGGCGTCGAGCTGACCACGGGTCTCCGCTTCGGCACGCCTGAGGCGCAGGACTTCCACCGGTGATACCGCACCCTGGGCCACCAACGGCTCGGACATGTTGATTTCCTGACGCTGGAAGCCCAATTGCTGGCGATACTGCGCTTGCTTTGACGTGAATTCGCGCAGTTCCTGCTGGCGCTGGATCAGTTGCTCCTGCAAGCCGCCGATTTCGTCGTGCAACTGTTGACGACGGCTTATATAGAGCGACTCTTCGCTCTTGGCCTGACCCGGCACGGCTTTGAGTACATCCTCGGGGAAGTTCAGCGGGCGATCTTCGACCTCGGCGCTCAGGCGTTCGACCCGCAGCAGCATCGACAACCGATCGGCCTCGGTTTCGCCAACGTTCGAAGCAAATCGCGTGTCGTCCAGGCGAATCAGCGGTGCGCCGGCTTCGACGATCTGGCCTTCCTTGACGAACAGCTCGGCAACGATACCACCCTCAAGGTTCTGGATTTTCTGGATCTTCGACGATGGAATCGCCTTGCCGTCGCCCTTGGTCACTTCGTCGATGACCGCAAAGTTGGCCCAGAGCATCAGGAATACAAAGAAAGCGATGATCGCCCAGATCGTCAACCGCACCACCCGCGGTGCGTCCTCGATCAGCGCCTTGTTGACCTCCGGCAGCGGCTGGCCCTGCAGCGAAGCAGTGCCTTTGAAGTAGCGACGGATCGAATCCTTACCCGACTTAAGCAACACTGATCTGCCCCTTCTTCAACGCTTCCATCACCGCGGCTTTCGGGCCGTCGGCGAGTATCTGCCCGCGGTCGATCACGATCAGCCGATCGACCAGCGACAACAGCGATGCCCGGTGCGTCACCAGCACCATGGTCTTGTTTTCGATCACCGCCGCCAGGCGCTGCTTGAGGCGTTCTTCGCCGGTGTTGTCCATGGCGCTGGTCGGCTCGTCGAGCAGCAGGATCGGCGGGTTGAGCAACAATGCACGAGCCAGGGCGACGTTCTGCCGTTGACCACCGGAAAGGTTCTGCCCGCGCTCGCCCACTTGCAGCTCATAACCCTGTGGATGCAGGCGCGCGTATTCGTGGACGCCGGCCAGCTCTGCCGCTTGCAGCACCAGTTCGTCCTCGACATACCGCGCACCAGAAACCAGGTTGTCGCGCAAGGTGCCAGCGAGCAACTGAATGTCCTGGGGCACGTAGCCGATGTTGTAGCGCAGCTCGCTGACATCGATCTGGCGAATATCCACACCATCGACCAATAACGAGCCATCATCCGGCTGATACAGCCCCACCAGCAGTTTCGCCAGGGAGCTCTTGCCCGAACCGCTTCGGCCAATGATGCCGACCTTCTCGCCGGGACGAATCGACAGGTTGATGTTCTTCAGCGCCGGGTTCTGCTGTTGCGGGTAGGTGAAGTTGAGCTGGCGGCACTCAATGCCGCCTTGCAGCACTTTGCGGCTGAGCGGACGCTCTTCGAAATTGCGCTCTTGAGGCAGTTCCATCATCTGGTCGACCGAGGTCATGGTCACCCGCGCCTGCTGATAGCGGGTCAACAACCCGGACAGTGACGCCAGCGGGCTGAGCGCTCGGCCACTGAGCATGTAGCAGGCAATCAGGCCGCCCATGCTCAGGTGGCCGTCGATGATCTGGTATACGCCGAAGACGATCATGATCACCCCGGCCAGTTGCTGGATCAGCAAGGTGATGTTCATCGCCAGGCCGGAGAGCATTTTCACCCGCAACTCAAGACGACTGAGGGTGCCAATGGTCTGTTCCCACTGGTACTGGCGTTCGCTTTCGGCGTTGTTGACCTTCACCGCATCCAGGCCGGCCAGGGTTTCGATCAGACTCGACTGACGTTCGGCCCCCAGCGCCATGGTCCGTTCCATGGTTGCTACCAGGGGTTTCTGCAAGGCATAGCCGATGGCCAGGGCAATCGGGAATGCCAGCACCGGTATCCACACCAGGTGCCCGCCGAGGATCGCGATGACGATGAAAATCAGAATCGTGAACGGCAGGTCGATCAGGCTGGTGAGGGTCAACGAGGCGAGGAAGTCGCGCAGGCTCTGGAATTCATGGATGTTCTGGGCAAAGCTGCCGACCCGTGCCGGCCGGTATTTCATGGCCATGCCGACGATGCGCTCGAACAGCGTGGCCGAGATGATCAGGTCGGTTTTCTTGCCGGCCAGATCCAGGCACAGGCTGCGCAAGCTTTTCAGGATAAGGTCGAAGAGATAGGCGCCCGTGATGCCGAGTGCCAGCACCCAGAGCGTGGCTTCGGCCTGGTTCGGCACGACGCGGTCGTAAACGTTCATCACGAACAACGGCGCAGCCATGGCGATGATGTTGATCAGAAAACTGGCGGCAATGGCGTCGGCGTACAACCAGCGTGAACGCTTGAGGGTGTCGCGAAACCACGAGCGTGCACGCGGAATCAACGTACCGTGATTGACGTCGAATTTGTGCTGGGGCTGGGCGAAAAAGACCTTGCCGGTGTAGTCGTCGGCCAGCAGCTCACGGCTGACCAGGGACTCGCCGCCATCGCTTTCGCTGAGCAGCACCCGTACCTGATCTTCGCCTTGCCAGCCAAGCAGGACGGCACTGCGACCGTCCTTGAGCAGCAACAATGCCGGCATGGCAATCGCCGGAATATCCTCCAGCTTGCGCTGCAGTACCCGACCTTGCAGCCCCGCGCGAGCGGCCGCGCGAGGCAGCAAGTCGACACTCAGGCGTTGCTCGGGCAGCGGCAGGCCGGTGGTCAGCATCGCCGCGCTGGCAGGCTTCTGGTGCAGCATGCACAGAGCGAGCAGACCATCCAGTAACGGATCGTCATGCAACGCGCGCGGATCATGAATGAGTTGAACCCGACTGACTTCTGATTCCACGCTCGGCACTCTTGGCTAACAATTGAACAACGAAGGTCCCGCTCAATTCATACCGGGCAATTGAACCTTGGGCTTCACGTCGTTCTGCACAACGGATGCCAATGGTGCGACCACTCCCTGGCTTTTGAGCAATTCGCCCATGGTCGCCTTGATACGGTACTGAGTAAATAACTGAGTGTTCTTGATCTCCGCCAGACGACGAGAGGAGGTAAACAGTTCGTTCTCACTGTCGAGCAAATCGAGCAGGGTGCGCTCGCCGAGGCTGAACTGACGCTGGTAAGCGGTCCGCACGGCGGTGCTGTGATCGACGTATTGCTGGGCGATCGGCACCTGCGCGTTGGCATTGTTCAGGGCGTTCCAGGCCAGACCCAGCTCTTCATTCAATTGGCGCAAGGCGTTGTTGCGGATGTCCAGCGCCTGGTTCGACTGGTAGGCCTTGGATTCCAGATCGGCCTTGTTGCTGCCGCCGGAATACAGGTTGAAACGCATGCGCAGCATGGCCTGCCATTCGTTGTCGTGGCCGTTCTGACCATCAATGTCGTTGTTTGCGGTACGACCCAATTCAGCATCGAAGCGTGGGTAGAAGGTCGACTTGGCCGTGTCGTACTGCTTCTCGGCAGCGGCGATATCGGATTCGGCCGAGCGCAGGATCGGGCTGTTTTCCAGCATCTGCGCACGGGCTTCATTCAGGTTGGCCGGCATCAGCGCCATGAAACTCGCCGGGCGCTCCAGTTGATCGGGCATCTGGCCGACAGCGGAGAGGTAGTTGGTTTCGGCGTCAGCCAGGTTGGTCTGCTCGGTGATCAGGTTGTTGCGCGCCTGGGCCATCCGCGCCTCTGCCTGATCGAGGTCGGCGCCGCTGCCGACGCCGCGCTGGGTGCGCAGCTGGATCTGGTCGTAAATGCGTTGGTGACTCTTGAGGTTGTCCTCGGCCAGACGCACGAATTCGCGACGGGTCAGCACATCGAGATACACCTGGGCCACGGTCAGCCCGGTACGCTCGGAAGTACTCAGCAGCGAGTAGGCACGGGAGTTGACGGCGGCTTGTTGACGCCCCACTTCGCTGGACGTCGCAAAACCGTCAAAAACCATTTGGGTCAGTCGCAAACTGGACTCACTGCGATTCAGGGTTTCCCAGTGGTTGTTGCTACTGCTGTCCGTGCGTGTAGTCACGCTATCGGTGCCTTCACGACCGTAACCACCCAGCAGGTCGACCCGTGGCAGGTATCCACCTTTCGCAGCCTTCAATTGATAGTCCGCAGCCAATCGGCTGTTGACGCCTGCCTGGACTTCCGGATGGACGTCCAGCGCTTGTTGCATGGCGTCTGGCAAGGACTGCGCCTGAACAAAAGACGCGGCGAGGACGAAAGGTATAGCCATGAACAAGGGCGAACGCATTGTAGGAATTTCCCAGGACTTCTTGTCTTGAATCACAGCAAAAGAGCGCGCTGCGTTGAAAGATGGCAAGCCAAATGACCGTATGTCGGAAAGTTCAGAAGCGGAACTGGATCACATACCGAGGACAGGTCGTGGCTGAAATATCAATGTGACATTACTGGGGCGATTGTTTAGGATGATCTGCAGAAGGTCAATAGTTTGGCATAAAGTTAATAGCGAAAAACTCTAGCCAAATTATTGACGGATTTTTGCGTCAAACTTGTGCACCCTTTTTGCAATGTACGTCCAGACTGGTAGGCGCAGGCGCCATCAGGTCTATGGAAGTCAACTGAACGTGACACCCCGGAGAGTCTTCAATGAGCAGTGTTGTTGCCATCGTCAAAAGCATTGTCGGTCAGGTTTTCGTGGTGTCCCCAGAGGGCGTCCGCCGTGTTCTCGTTGAAGGCGACAAACTGTTCGCCGGTGACCAGATCGACACTGGCCTTTCCGGTGCCGTGTCCCTGGAACTGGCCGATGGCCGCACCCTCGATCTGGGCCGTGACACCCAGTGGAGCGCTGACGCTCCGGACTCCGGCACTGATCTGGCAGCCGCCACTGCGCAAGCCGCGCCATCGGTAGAAGAGCTGCAACAAGCCATTGTCGCCGGTGCCGACCCGACCAAAGACCTTGAAGCCACCGCTGCGGGGCCGACGGCGGCAGGCTCTGGTGCCGCCGGTGGCGGTCACAGCTTTGTGGTGCTCGACGCTACGGCTGGCCGCGTCGATCCGACCATTGGTTTCCCGACTGCGGGCATCAACGCTGCCGGGCAAACAACCCTGGAAATCCCGGGTGGCCAGACCACCAATACCAATGCCAACGCCAATACCAACGCCAATACCCCGAGTGAATCAGTCCTCAGCCTCAGTGCCACGCCGACCATCACCGAGGCCGGTGGCGTGCTGGTGTACACCGCGACCCTGACACAGGCACCGCTGAGCGACCTGACTGTCACCTTGTCCAACGGCGCAGTGATCGTGATTCCCGCGGGTGCGACCACCGGCACCATCAACGTGCCATTGGCTGCGAACGACACTGTCTATAACGACGCGACCCGGATCGAAGTAACGGTCACCGGCACCAGCGGCGGCAGTGGCATCACCGTGACGCCACCGACTACCCCGGTCGTGACCCAGGTCACCGATACCGTCGACACCACCGGACTGAGCCTGAGCGCCACCGGCACCATCACCGAAGGCGGGCAGATCACCTATACCGCCACCCTGACCAACCCGGCGCAGACGCCGGTGACCGTCACCCTGTCCAACGGCTCGGTCATTACCATCGACGCAGGCCAGACCAGCGGCAGCGTCAACGTGCCGACTGCGGCCAACGACGTTTATGTCAACGGCAACACTGTCAGCACCACCATCGCCGGTACCACCGGCGGCAACTTCGAAAACCTGGTGCCGAACACCGCGCCGGCCGTGACCACCATCACCGACTCCGTGGACACCACCGGCCTGAGCCTGACGGCCACCGGCACCATCACCGAAGGCGGCCAGATCACCTACACCGCGACCCTGACCAACCCGGCCGGCACGCCGGTGACCGTGACCTTGAGCAACGGCTCGGTCATCACCATCGACGCGGGCCAGACCAGCGGCAGCGTCAACGTGCCGACTGCGGCCAACGACGTTTATGTCAACGGCAACACTGTCAGCACCACCATCGCCGGCACCACCGGCGGCAACTTCGAAAACCTGGTGCCGAGTAAAGAGCCGGCAGTAACGTCCATCACTGACTCGATCGACACCACTACGGTGACCTTGACCGCCAACCCGAGCGTCGACGAACACGGCACCATCACCTACACCGCCACCCTGACCGACAAAAACGGTGACCCGGTCACCGCACAAAACGGTCCGGTCACCGTGACGCTGGACAGCGGCAAGGTCATCACCATCGCCGAAGGCCAGAGCGCCGGCAGCTTGCCGGTCACCGTCGGCAACGACGTGTACCAAGGACCAACCACGGTCAGCGAATCCATCAAGGACGCAGTGGGCGGTAACCTCGAAGCCATCGATCCGATCAAGACCCCGGTCAGCACCACGGTCAACGACGTCAACGACGCCACCACCGTGACCTTGACCGCCACCCCGAGCGTCGACGAGCACGGCACCATCACCTACACCGCGACCTTGACCGACAAAAACGGTGACCCGGTCACCGCACAAAACGGTCCGGTCACCGTGACGCTGGACAGCGGCAAGGTCATCACCATCGCCGAAGGCCAGAGCGCCGGCAGCCTGCCGGTCACCGTCGGCAA